>NZ_JAMQOQ010000009.1 GCF_031624635.1 Halogeometricum sp. S3BR5-2
CGCCGACAGCGACATCTTTCTCTTGATCCTCTCCGTGACTCCCTCATCAAGTCCGGGAACGGAACCGATTCGACACAGAACTCAAGCTTCAGAGGCGGTTAGCTGAGGATGTTTCGTGAGGTACTGATCCTTACCCATACGACCTCTTGTATTGGTTCCACCAAAAATCCTCACGCAGAGGGCCAGTCGATCTAATCAAGCAGAATGGGTATTTTGATCACCCGCTTCTATTCGTGAATCGCCTCGGGGTCAAGCCCCGGGGCATTCGCCTTGACCGCCTGTAAACCCGGAACGAGTACGTGACCGCCGTCATCGGAGTGACGGGCCATGTCTGCTACGCTTCTTCGTGTCCCTGTTATCACATTTGCCAGCTTCGTTCCGCCTTGTAAATGCAATTGAGCAAATATATGAAATATCTCTCTAGTCCTACCGGAGACACGGAATTACGCACTCGACTCGTTCGTGAGTGCGGTGGTAGTAACCTGGATTTCGATGGTCTCACCACCATAAATCGACGACTCGGGGCCGAAACACGGGTGACGGTATCTCGAGCTGGTGACTCACCAACGCAAATATGATACATTCCTACAGCCAAGACACTGGAGTTCGACCCGCCCTGTTCCGGAGCGACCACATCGGTCGTTGTACACCGGACCGGCAGAAGGAGCCATTCGATCCCACCGTCGTCCGCTTAGCGTACATGAAGTTCCTCCTGGCGTGCGTCTGTAACTCGACGACCGCGTACGTAGACGTCCGGTTCCCCGTGTTCGGAACAGTGCCAGTGAGCGTAGTCCACTCGACGTCTTCATACACTTTGACGCGAGACTTGACGTTGACATAGTGCTAATCACCGAAAACCCTGATACAGGAGGTGGCGAAAAAGGAAACATATGGCTGTCTGGCTTTGGGTCGTGGTACTTATTGGAGCAGTGTGGCTGGCAGATTGGGGGGCAGATCACCTCGCTGATCCACTCCGGAAGATCCGTCGACAGTGGGGGGTTACCGGAACTGGTGGGGCGGCCCTCCTCGCCATCGTCACAGCGAGTCCAGAAGTCGCAATCAACACGACGAGTGCCCTTCGCGGCGTTGGTGGGATCGGTCTCGGGAACATGCTCGGCTCGAACATTGTCTCCTTCCCACTGATCTTTACCATTGCGTATCTGGCGTCGCGGCGAGAACTGACGGGCAATGGCGGGACGACACAACGGGAGAGCGACGGGGAGTCACCGATCGACGGGGCAGAGACACACTCAGCGCATATACAGCAACGCTTACTCCGTTTAGATCGACGAAGTGTGACGGTGTTGGTGCTCCCGTATCTCGGAATCCTCGGCCTTCTCGCACTGTTGACGATTCCGGAACAGTGGCAGGGACTGCAGCCGATCGATGGCGTCATCATGCTCGTTGCGTATGGTCTGTATCTCACGCAGGCAGTGTATCGAGGTCGTGAGGAGGGAGAATCGGTAGAGTGGTCGACGAAAGAGCTGGGTCTCGCGGTCGCTGGCGTCGGTGCGTTGGCAGTCGGGGCGTATTTCACGGTTCGCGCGACGGAGAGCCTGATTGCGGCGTTCGGCATCTCCGAAGTGATCGGGGGCCTGTTCATCACAGCGACGATGAGCACGGCACCGGAAGTCTTCAAGACGTGGCGAGTCGTGAAGAGCGGCCAGGTCACGGCTGGCACGACGAGTGTTGTCGCAGACAACGCTGTGACAGTGACGATCGGCTTCCTCCCGCTGGCGCTCGTGACCCTGCCGATTCAAAATATGTTGCTGTTCTCGGTCAACCTGGCGTTCGTCGCACTTATGCCAGCGGCGCTAGCGCTGCTCATACACTTCGGCTCTGACGACCACGGACTCAAGCGCTGGCAGGTGGGGGTCCTCGACTCTCTCTATCTGCTATACCTCATCGTTATGGCGTTCGGCGTCCTCCAACTCCTCTGAGTACCCCGTGAGTGTGGGGCACTTCTGCGAGTATTGCATTGAGAACCCGAAATTTGGCTCGGTAAGCCAACGTGACATCCCGCACCACAAATAAAGAAGGTATAATTTCAAGAGAGCATTCATTGTGACTGAGAATCCTTAGAGTCGTGTCCGTTCGCAGGTCTCCAATAATGCCGCTTATTGATATACACATGCGTATATGCTAAGGTAGTTAATATGAAACACCGGTTCCCAAAAGGGTTGTTACAATAGCTCTAATGTAATATGGCTTCAGCTCCTGATGAGCGCCAATCTTTGCCGTGCTGTTACAACAGTGCTGCTGTAACATCTGTCTCAGAAAACATCCAATTTCAACGTACAGGAAAGTTGTGCTGGCGCTTGCGGTCAACTGCCTCATTGGCGTCGTCCCAGAATCTTTGACCTAAGCACTGACGATACCACGTTAATCGCATCCAATCAGGTTCAGAGTTATCTTGCTCTTCTTAACCCAGAGGGCGCCTATATAGAATATCCAACTGTGAATTTCATAAGATCAATATCATATTCTCTATGTACACTTCAATTTGAATCAGCTACTGTGTAATGCTATCTCAGGTCAGGAACACAATCGAGTCATCCAGGTGTCCCAATACCGGATAGTGTCGAGTACAGGAGCCACACGTTCAAAACGACGATGAGGCCGATAATAACCGCGAGCCCGTAGGTCGTCCTCGTCTTATTCGTGAAACTCCCCATAATGTCCTCTTGGTAGGTGAACCAGAGCAAGGGGATGAGGACGAACGGGAGTTCGAAGCTCAGCGCAACTTGGGAGGCCACAAGGACACTCGTCGGATCGAAGCCCGCCAGCACGATGGCGAGGCTCGGGACGAGCGTCACGGAGCGACGAATCCAGACATTCACGTTGAGGTCCAGAAATCCATCCATGACGGTCTGCCCGGCCATAGTTGCGACCAGTGATGATGACAGTCCGGCCGCGATGAGCGCGATGCCGAAGGCGAAACTCGCATTCGTGCCAAAGACTCCTTGGAGTGTGACATACGCCTCGGTGAGTGTTTCAATACCTGTCCCTTGAAGCGATGCAGCGGCGACAATAAGCATAGCAGCATTCACGAACATCGCGCCGAACAGTGCAAGCGTCGTGTCGATGCTTTCCAGTCGGAAGTGGCGCCGATGAACAGCTTCCGTATCCCCGTTAGCCTCGACTTGCTGTTGTCGACGATCCTGGACAAGTGTCGGATGCAGATATACGCTGTGAGGCATGACCGTCGCACCGAGAATCCCGATCGCAATAAACAGCGCACTCGAGCTCGGGATCGACGGTGCTAGCCCGGCAGCAATTTCCCCGGCGGTTGGTTTCGCAAGTACCATCTGGAAGACGAATGCAAGCGAGATCACCCCGACGAGCGCCATGATCGTGAACTCGATCCACCGAAAGCCACGTCGATAGGCCGTACGAATACCGAGCAAGGCGAACGAACTTATCCCGGCGAGGACCGCCCCGGCTGCTAGCGGGAGTTGGAAAACTAAGCTAAACCCAATCGCAGCACCGATGATCTCTGCCATATCGGTGGCGATCATCGCGAGTTCGGCTGCAGCCCAGAGCGGCCAGACGAGCGGTTTGGGCAACCGTTCACGGCAGAGCTGTGCGACGCCTTTCCCCGTTGCGATCCCAAGTTTCGCAGCAATGATTTGAATCCCAATGGCCATCAGGCTCGCAAGGACGATCACCCAGAGCAGGGCTGTCCCAAACTTCGCACCGCCGGAGATGTTCGTGGCCCAGTTCCCGGGATCCATATACGCGACACTAATGAGGAATCCCGGCCCGAGATAGTACAGGAGTTCTCGCAGTGACGGGCGACCTGTTGGGCCCGTCTCACCGTCTGAGTCCAGGGTCACACGTTCTCTGAAAGACAGTTAGAATCGGCTAATAAAATAACTATCGAATCGAATTTTAGAATTAGTCTAATCTAACTCCGCTGGGATCTGGGTCACGGAACCGGCGTTGAAACTTCGTCGGTTTGATGGGCCCGAATAGAACGAGCAACGCCAGTCGGCAGGGAGACAGTCGTCTCGCAGGAGTGAGGTTGAACACTGATCATTCCGATGGGGGTGACCTCTTCGATGGTAACGCGCGTTCCGGGTTTGATTCCATGTGCTCCGAGATACCGGAGAATCTCGGGATCCTGATTCCGAACTCGCTGGATAATGACTGTTTCGTCCACGCTGAAGTTGATAAGCGCTGTCCCGGAAGGGTCTTCAACAGGATCCAAGTCGGCACTTGGAATCGGGTCGCCATGGGGATCGACTTGCGGCTCGTCAAGCCGAGTGGCGAGACGATCGATAAACGTCTCGCTGACGTGATGTTCCAGTCGGTCGGCCTCATCGTGAACTTCGGTCCAGTCGTAGCCGAGCTCTTCAGTGAGATAGGCCTCAAGTAAGCGGTGATGACGAATCACTTCCAGTGCGACGGATTCGCCTGTTGGGGTGAGTTCGACGCCCTGGTAAGGCTCATGGTTGGCCAAGTTTTTCTCGGCCAGCTTCTTCAGCATACTTGTCACGGTCGGCGGCTTGACATCCAGCTGCGTAGCGATGTCCGATGTTTTGACGTTCTCATCGGCTTCCGCGTGGAGGACATAGATCGCTTTGAGATAGTCTTCCATGACGGCACTCAACATCATCGATAGATGAATTAGAACTGCCTAATTCTTATATTTGTCTACCGAGAACCCATCCCCACTACGATACTCATATGGACCACTCTGAGTCAAATCCCGAATCGCTTGACCTGTTCGCGTGTAGAGGGTAATACTGGGTGTGCTCCCAGTCGTCGCACCAAAAAACCGGTAATGCAGCGGCGCTGAATGACATTTATGGAGCTTGGTGACTACGTATTTGATACTCAGGACGATGACCCGGATGTTGCCATCGTTGTACGCGTCCCTGAGGAGGAGACCATCGCAGACTGGACGTATGAAAGGAATGGGAAGGAGATCTCGACAACGGACGAGAACCCTGACTACTCGGCGGATGCCCAACTAGTGAATGTCACCTTTGTTAGGGATCTAGAGAATGAGTGGCCAGAATGGAAGGACGTTGCACCGGCTGAGTTCTGGGATGGGGTATGCGACCGCAGCATACCTGTATATGGATTTCCTGAAGGGCGGTTGGGGTACGTCAAGCCGCCGGCAACGCTGGAAGAGGCGATAGAACAGATTCAAGGAAATGTTGATGTATTAGAATGGCGATTTTCCGAACAGTATCTCCATATCGAGAAGATGAATGAAACGTATGCAATCAGACCGGATGGAAGTGTTTCCGGCAACGGGATCTACGCCGATTATCTCGAAGAGGTGGTCGCAAATCCGAGCGAGGAACCAACATACAAGTACCAGACATGGCCCATCAAGTCGGTACGTGGAAGCGGGAAAGCGTTGGATCCATAATCGAGTAGGGAGATAGCCGTCAGCGAACATTTTCGAATCCTCATTGGGAATGACTCGGACGAAACCTACTTGGGGGCATTTCAACATTTCGTAATTTCGGAAAGATAATGATCGTAGAAAGACAATCAGTAAGGAGATCTCCGCAAATCGCTATCAATAGGTGTTTGCTCTTCGAATCGGACCCCTCGAACGGATGTGAGTCGGCAACAATATTACCATCAGCCACCAAGTAATAATATGACGCTCCGGGAATCTATTAACCGCGAAGAGCTACTTACACTTTCACTGAGTATTTTCTTCGTTTTTATGGGTATAGCGACGCTTGCCGGGCTTCCAAGGGCATGGGAGTATGTTGGTGGGTGGGAGATTATCATACCTCGATTTGCTGCGGCAGTCTTTCTCCTAGCGATCGGGATTGGCGCTGGATGGAATTCATTACGCGGGGGAAAGACATCATAGAAAACTGAAAGAGATTTCGTAACTCATCCTAGCGTGGAGTCGGTGCCACATTTTCGAAACGCTCTTCGGTAGGAGATTGTTGATACTGCTGAGTGGTCACTACGAAGTCAAAGAGGACAAGAGCACCGCGTCAGCGGTGTCCGACACGAATGATTCCGCTCAATGTATTTGGCTCGGAATCGGTCGTGTTCGTTTCTTCAGTAGCTTTTCTGTGGTGGCGACCGACAGTAACTGGATGATGGTCTCGCTAGAAACCACCGGTCACTAGCCCCGTTTTGAGATGCGTTGTGGCACCCGGTAGATAGTCACAGCATTATTCTGGAACACAACTGATAACTCGGAGTGACTCGCAAAATCATCCAATTCGTACAGTGCGCGTTCGTTCGGTCCGACGTAAATATAGCGGACATCATACCGGGCGAGAAGCGAGTGTCGTTTTTCCCACGACCCCGTATAGATCGTGCGTACATCGTCGACACGACGGCGATACGTCTGCCGGCCGCGATAGCCGACTTCGTGACTCCAACCGGCAACTGTTGGGACGCCAGTAAAACTCGATGGGGCGTTCGCCCATCGATACGGTTGGACGCTATCGATAGAATTACACCAACAAGCCGGTGCCGTGACGATATTCGGCTGTCCCGACCTAGTAGCGAGAAACTGGATTGCGGCCCATTCCTCCGGATGCTGTTCTTGTGCCCACGTCGTCGCATCGAGGGTTGGCTCATCGATCTGTTCGAAATGAGCTCCCAGCGCGATTACTCCGTACAACGAGACGGCAATCAGAAGAACAACACCCACCACCGTAATTGTGACTCGTCGCACATCCCATCTCTGCCATTGTGATAGGCGTACTGGAAGCAACTGTTCGAAGGCAACAGCCGCTCCCGTTCCCCAGAGAATCCAGACTTGCATGTAGGTCTTGAACACTGTGTTCATCCGCCCAGGCCCCGCTTGCGCATCCAGATACACGAACTCGACGAGCAGCACTAATCCTGCCCCCGCGAGGAACAGAACCGTCTCGAAGCTGCTGACCCGTTCGTGGCGGAGGAGGAACCACGCAAAAACCACCAACGGCAGCACGAGGATAACAGCCGGAGTCTGGCTGATGACACCGACAACGATGGCACCAATGAGAGCACCACCGAGCAACAGTCGATCGGTATGCGTATTCCGTATTCGAGAGCCGAAGAAGAGTCCGAAGACGAGCAACACCCACCCGTGGATGAGAATGAGTCCTATGAGACTGCTCTGATCCGGGAAAACGCCGATCGTCCGGGCACTTCCGCCAGTCGCTGGACCGAGAAAGAACGGGCCAGTCCAGAGAATCCCCAAGCACGCTACCAGGATTGCGAGACCCGCGCTGACCCCCAGTCGGAGGACCGTTCCCTGTTCGTCCGCCTTGGCTGGGATAGATGGGCGGATTGTACTCGGGAGAAGAGACCGGGGAGACGCAGGAGCGAAGGCTATCGAAAGCCAAGTTACTCCGATCGCGGTTGGAAAACTCCACGTGTTGATAACCGCGATGAAACCGGCTACAGGTGGAATTGCCCCAACAACAAGAAGACGACGTCGACCCACGGCATCGGTGGGGGTCTGGTAATAGGCATAGGCGATAGCCGTAGCGAGAAGGAGGAACGGCGTGCTGAGCATATGCGCATGTAGATCACCGTTCAGCCAGGCAAACAGCGGAAATTCATTGATTGTGCCGTCGATGACTCGACTCGCCGTCCAGTACGAGAACGCATCGCGGGAGAGAATGGGAGATGCGTCGAGTGCGGTCGTAGCGGCGACCGTCTCAGCGATTGAAGTCGCAATTCCGTTCGGAAGGGACCACAAGATGGCCGCCATGGGTGTCACGAGATTGGAAGCGAAGGCAACGAAAAACGCGGCCAGTACACCAGCTACGCGATACGACCCACCACGTGACTGCGCGATCGACCCCGCAAGGTCATATACAGTCGTCACCAGCATCCCATAGAAACTGGCGAATGCGAGGTTGTATGCATACTTTGCTGGCGTTCCGGAGAGAATAGCGAGAATCGCCGAAATTAGCTGGCCTCCGTAATAGTATTGGACTGAATTGCCTGCGAACCAGAAGTCCTCGGGCGGGAGTTGGTCGGCGCGGAGAACCGTCTTAAGCAGGCCGTAATCGAGAAATTTCTCACCGCCAGCCGGGAGGATCGATGGATCGACAACGCGAATCCCGACTACCAAGATGAACCCAAGCGAGAACACGGCAGACGCCTCAACGAACCGACGTAGTGGTACCCGAGGACCACGCCAAGCCGTCCACAAAGAGAGGGTCCCGAGAGAGATGAGGCCAACCACGAGGGCTGGCGGGCCAAACCACAGCTGTCCGACCCAATACGCCGGGAGAACGAACGTGATGAGCGCAGTAGGGAGCGCGAGACCCATACCTCGATCAGGTATCGAGGTGAAGAGAGTTGCTGCGATGGGAACGCCTGCAGTGGCGAGAGCAAGCATGATCAGCCACCAAATGAAGATCGTACCGTATTCCATGGCTAACAAGAAACACTCCCCGGGCTGACGCTTCTAGAACAACTACCCGTCGCAATCAGGATACGATCAGGGTGAGTGTCTTTTCGAAGAACGATGATCGTCTCAATCTGGCCAAGTCTATTCGGAAAATATTTATTGCTCACAGAGTCCAACCAATTAGATGGACCACCGGCCTGTACCATGTACCCATGATTCGCGATCGGCCCATCCAGACGGTGGTCCACACTTAATCTCACGTGTCCGCTAGCTTCGGCTGTCCTCGGGTACCCGTTAGATATTACAGATGTCCTCGTGGTCATCATCCTGATAACTTCGTTACTGTTTGAGATACACATCGATTTGAGGGTGAGAGCTATGTTCTCAGTACAGTTACCGTCTCCAGAACCGGTCCACGACACCTGTAAGAACGAAAAACATCGACACGATTGTCAGTCCAAGCTGTGGCTCGCGAAACCAGAAGGGTGTCGACGGAATTACTGCTCGAAGGCCGACAAGCATCAGCGAAAGCACTGGTACGTCATCAGATGGGGTGTTGATCGATCCCGACTCTGTAGCATACTGAGGTGCCCCCACTGACTCTCCGGCTGGGAGTCGATCTGCTTCATACGGAATTCGCTCTGTTTCGACACTCCAGACGACAGCCCCCGATTCGTTCACTTCGACGATGCGCCTATTCAGCGTGTCCGTGATCAACGTATTCCCGTTCGGGAGACGATCGGCGTCTCGAGGCCAGTTGAACGGAATACCACCCGCCCTTTCGAGAGTCCACGCCGGTGTCCAACTACCGTTCGCAGTCTGGTGGAGTTCGACCACGCGGTCGTTCTCGCTGTCGGCGACAAGGACAGCGTCCTCTCCGAGCCACTGGGGGTTGTGTTGATGATTGAGAACTGTGGGATCACCGCAGCGTATTTCTCCGTCTCCGTCGTAATCCGCTAGCTGGCCCGATTTTCGGCAGTTAGCGTCGTTCGAATCAGTCGTGTCCTTGTTGATGACGTCAACAACGCCTTCGCCACGCTCAACGATCACGAGCTGGTTGGCGTTGCGGACTGAGACGAGATACCGACCCTCGTCGATGACATCGACGTCATTGATGTGCAGCCAGTCAGTTGTCGTCGGGTCTTGAGGGGCATCGTAGAATGAACTCGCGTTCCACTGCCACGTAACTTCGCCGTCTTTGACGGTGAAGATACGCTCGTACTCCATATCGGTGATCAAGTATTCTCCCGATTCGAGTCGTTCGACATCGTGAACCTCGCTGTTCTTTTTCGTCCTCACGGGGAAGCTATACTCGGAAAGCACGCGAGGTTCGGGCTGCGGATCGATAACCCGAAATCCAGTACGCGTACATGGTGATTCGTACGGGCTACATGAAGCGTATCCGCTATTCATAAACCCGGCCATGACCGTCCCATTCTCGGTTTTTGTCACGTCAAAATAGCTATCAGCACTCGACTCACGCCATGTGACGTTCGTCCCGTTGAGAAGATAGACGCTCCCGTACTCGTGCCAACCTGGACCACCTCCTTGCGACCCGACGAGTGTGCGGGGTTGGTGATCGGCCGCGGCCGTTCGTCCGATCGATGGCGCGAGCATGGCGCTTACGCTGAGCGTCCCAACGAGGAGCAAGACTCCGGCGAGGATAAACAGTGTACCACGGGAGGGAAACGAGACCACTCCCCTTACCATCGAACTAATCGAGTCCTCAGCCATCAGTTGGATGTTCTCGTTTCGGCTGCATCGTCATTTTTTATGAGTAGTATCATAATTATGGTCTCAATTGTGATTTGACCTTGTTGCCAACATCCCTCAGAGACCCAATAATTCGGGTTCGATGATATACTCCGTCGATGGTAATCCACCCGATGAGCAATCCCCCGGCGAGAATCGTCCGGGCGAAATCCCACGGCCCCATCCATACTGGGCGGATCCACGGCGTAATGTGTGCCCACCGCTCGGCGAGCCAAGCCATCTCTGATTCTATCGGCGTCCCGGCGAACGTGTTCGTTACCCACTCCGCGAACGTGAGGCGATCGCCAGTCCCGGGCGTCAACGCAGCACTCCCTGTAAGGTTGGCTGTCCCAGTCGCGTTTTGGTCCCGGATGGTCGGGCCACCGGGTTCGTCCCCAAGCTGCATTCGCTCAGCCTCGTACGTGCCCCACGGAGCGTAAAACTCCCAAACGATCTCGCCACTCGGGGTCACTTCCATAACACGGTGGTTGAGCGTGTCGGTGACGAGCGTGTTTCCGTTCGGGAGCCGATCGGCGTCACGGGGCCAATTGAAGCTTCCTCTGAGCAGCCAGGTTCGGGTCCAGTTACCATCCGTCTTTGCATACTCGACGATGCGATCGTTCTCGCTGTCAGCGACGAGCAGTGTCGGCGTTCCGTTTTCGCTTTCGAGATACTGTGGATTGTGTTGCTCGTACAGCGTATCCCAGTCTCCATCCGAGCCGAGCTGTTGTGTTACGTTCTTCGTTGATCGATTGACGACGATCACCTGGTCGAAATTTCTCGGTGAGGCGAGGTATTGCCCCGGGCCGAACTTGTCGACATCGTTAACGTGCGACCAGTCGTCGGTGTACTTTCCACCTCCACTCCGGTTGTACCCGTGATTCCGGAATTTCCACTCCCAGACGATCTTGTCCTTCGAGAGATCGTAGATGAGTAGTCTATCGTCGTTTTTGCCCGTCGACTCGTTGTAGTTCCGCATATTGGCAACGAGTAACTGATCGCCGTTGATGAGGTCGATATCGTGGGTATCTTCCCAGTCGAACGTCCGTGACCACGCCGTTTGTTTTGTCTGTGGATTCCAAACAGTGACGACAGTCTCTCCGGGCTTCGTACCGGTAATAAGGAGCGACCCGTTTTCGAGTGGGTCTATATCATAGAACCAAACGATACCCTCTTCGCCCCCATTATACACCCACTCGACGTTCCCTCGTGGTCCGACCCCGACGAGGCGGGCAGGCTTCTTCTCACTCTGTTGCCCAGCGATTTTGAACCCTTGTACCGAAATCACTGTGGTCCCGTTCGCTGGGCTTTCAATTGTCCCTCGTTGCAAGGAAGTTGGTTCATAAGTGAACGCTGATACCGCTGTTGGAGCGAGGAGGACGATGATGATGAGCAGTACGATTCCACGGAGGATCTGAGATCTGGAGACCTCATTGAGCGCTGGTTTCATTTTCTCGAGTGAATTTCTTGAAACGCGCAGTTTGTAGCAACCAGAATGCTTCTAACCTTCGATAATCTGCAGTGGTGTTTGATTCTACTAGAATCTATCCATTTCGTGTTCGCGAAATGGGGGCACAGAATATACTTCGGTCCCACAAGTTCCCTATGGTGGATTTCCGATATAAAATTCATTCTGAATACCCGTTTCATTTCTGAATATAGAGCGAGTACATTATGATCGCTAGCCCGACCGCAACAAGGAGACTATTAATGAGAACACCTGTTTGAAGTTCGACTCCGAGTAGCTGGTGGGCGACACCAGCAAGGAGAGCGCCAAGCGTGATAATGCCGAACCCAACCGAAAGAGCTCGGAGGGCGGGAGCTCCCGTCCGTCGATGAGCCTTATAGGCAATAAATGTAATTCCGCTCCCAAGGACGAGAATTAGAGTCTTGATGACGAGGATCGCAAGCATCGTTTGACTCACAGCTCGTCACCCATCTTTGACCAGATGTTCGCAAGGCGTTCATCAGCACTCCGCTTGGGTCGGCTAATCTCGACATCGATCTGATCGTCGTCGTCCATCGAGATGGTCACGTCAGTAAAATCACGTTGGTACCGCGTGATTCGTCCTCCCTCTGGGTGGATTTCGATACGTTCCCGGACGAGGGAAGCCGTACTGAGGAGATCTAGTTTCCGATACACCGTCGATTTCGGGATATCACACCGTTCGATGAGTTCCTTGGCGGTCATTGGTTCAGCGGTTTCTCTGAGGATGGTCTGACACTCGGGGTCATCCAGCGCATCGAGGACAGCCTGTAGTGTCGAGGGGTCCTCATTAGTTGCTGGATCGTCGCCCATGGTCAGGTCTTGAAACGGCTGTGGAATAGGTCGACTGATTCGGAGTCGGTCGGAGGTGAGTCCGCCATCCGCTATCCTGCTCGAAATTCTGTGGGATCATACAGTACATGAAGGTTCGTGGGTTCAAATCGCGGTGGAGTACGACCATTGAACTGCCGCTCATGTTTCATCAAACAGTTTCCTCCACGGCCGCTCCCGTGAAAGCTCGCTCTCGTCGGTGAGCTGTGCGCTACCCTCCTCTGTCAGGCGATAGCGCCCTCCGCCAATCGGAGAGATGAATCCGTCGTCGTGAAGCCGAGCACAGGCCTGATCGACAGTGATTGGGTGACCTTCAATTCGAGTGGCAATTTCCATGACGTGAAGTGGGCCATCTGTTTCCAGCGCTCGGAGAACGGCTCGGTCCATAACTTAGTCACCCGACTGTCCATCCTGGACGTCAAGAAGTTCCTGATACCGGTTCCTGATAGTGACTTTACTGACGTGGGCTGCGTCGCTTACCGTTGCTTGGGTGAGGCCTTCGTTCGTGAGATGTGTGGCGGCATACAGGGCTGACGCTGCGAGGCCCGCAGGACTCTTCCCGCTGTGAACACCGTGAGATTTCGCAGTCTCAAGAAGGTCACGCGCGACCCGCTCAGCTTCGTCGCTCACCTCGAGCGTCGACGCAAATTGGGGAACGTATGCTACCGGATCGGTCGGTTCGATTTCCAGCCCGAGTTCCCGCGACAAGTACCGGTAGGCGCGCTGAATCGGGAGTTTCTCGACACGGCTTACTGTCGTGAATTCGACCAGCGTCCGTGGTGTCCCATACTGTCGAGCGGCAGCGTACAGACAGGCGGTTGCCATACCTTCGATGGACCGGCCAAGGAGGAGTTCTTCCTCAACTGCTCGGCGGTAGAGCACACCGGCTATCTCACGACATGACTGCGGAAGGCCGAGCGCGCTAGCCATGCGATCGATCTCGCCGAGTGCCTGTTTGAGATTCCGTTCCTGGGCGTTTTTCGTCCGAAAGCGTTCGTCCCACGTCCGGAGCCGCTGGATCTGTGCTCGCTGATTGGACGGGACTGGGTTTCCGCGGGCGTCTTTGTCTTGCCACCCGATCGTCGTACTGAGCCCTCTATCGTGCATGAGGTGGGTGGTCGGGGCCCCGACTCGACTCCTATCGGTTGTTTCATCGTCATCGTATGCGCGCCATTCGGGTCCACGGTCGAGAGCGTCTTCGTCGAGAACGATGCCGCAGTCCTCACAGGACACCTCTCCGTGTTCTTCATCGGGGACGATCCGACCACTACATTCTGGACAGGTCTCGCGAAACGATTCACCCGATCCTCGCTGTGCTGACTCGCGAGCATCTCGTTCGTCCGGTCTGATAGATATCTCGTTCATGGGTCCTGTGTGCCGGGCTTCACATCCCCGGCCGAGTGGTTCTCTCTAGCAAACTCCGGTTCGGAGTCAATGTAAATGAAGGGCGGATTCCCAGACGATGGGAATCCACCAAACAGGTTCACTACACCGCTTTGAACGGCAACTAAGTCGGAGTCGACGGGATCCAATCAGACCTGCGAATCAACACTCTCTCGAACACCCATGATATCCGGACTCACGCCACTTGCGGTTACCTCTGTCACGACTTCAGTTGCACTGACCGTCTCGATGGGGCTCGTCCTCGTCGCAATGATCGTGTGGTTAGCTCGTGTGGAAGACATCCGGTCATACGTACCAGCGAGTGATATTGGAGGCGGTGCCGGGCAAACGGAGTACGGCCATGAGGAAAAACCAGGTGGAATCACTCGATGGCTGACCACCGTAGATCACAAGGATATCGGCGTGCTGTATGGGGTCTACTCCGTCATCACGCTCGCTTGGGGAGGTCTCTCGGTGCTGATAATGCGAACTGAACTGCTCGATCCGCCAGCGACGTTGATCCAGTCGACCACGTACAACGCGTTGTTGACCAGTCACGGCATCACCCTGCTGTTCCTGTTCGGAACACCCATCCTCGCCGCATTTGCAAATTATTTCGTCCCCCTACTTATCGGAGCGGATGACATGGCGTTCCCCCGCATCAACTCCATCGCATTCTGGTTGCTCCCGCCAGGAGCCTTACTCATCTGGGCCGGCTTCTTCATCCCTGGGATTGCCCCGTCGCAAACCAGCTGGACGATGTATACGCCGCTCTCGATCCAGCAGCCAAGCCCTGCTGTTGACCTGATGCTCTTAGGACTCCACCTCACGGGAGTTTCAGCGACGATGGGCGCGATCAACTTCATCGCGACTATCTTCACCGAACGTGCAGAGGAGGTTGACTGGGCGAATCTCGACATCTTCTCCTGGACGGTGCTGACTCAGTCGGGACTCATCCTGTTCTCGTTCCCACTACTCGGAAGTGCACTTGTCATGCTTCTCCTAGACAGGAACTTCGGAACGACGTTCTTTACTGTCGGTGGCGGTGGACCCCTCCTCTGGCAGAATTTATTCTGGTTCTTCGGCCATCCTGAGGTATACATCATTGTGCTCCCGCCGATGGGGCTTATCAGCATCATTCTCCCAAAATTCTCTGGGCGAAAGCTGTTTGGCTTCAAGTTCGTCGTCTACTCGACGCTCGCCATCGGCGTCCTGTCGTTCGGCGTCTGGGCCCACCACATGTTCGCAACCGGGATGGATCCCCGCCTGCGTGCGAGCTTCATGGCGGTCACGCTCGCCATCGCCGTCCCGAGCGCAGTCAAGACTTTCAACTGGATGACAACCATGTGGAACGGCCGCTTACGGCTGACAGCGCCAATGCTCTTTTGTATCGGATTTGTTAGTCTCTTCATCATTGGCGGCGTGACGGGCGTGTTCCTCGCGTCGATCCCGGTCGACCTCGTTCTCACCGATACCTACTACGTCGTCGGCCACTTCCATTTCATCCTCATGGCTATTCTCACCGCCGTGTTCGCTGGGGTCTACTACTGGTTCCCGCTCTATACAGGGAAGTGGTATCAGCGAGGTCTCGCGAAGTGGCACTTCTGGCTGTTTATGATCGGATCGAATCTCACGTTCTTCGCGATGATCCTCCTAGGCTATGCGGGAATGCCACGGCGCTATGCAACGTATAACGTCGATATCGGACCGGTGGCCCAGTTCACAGATCTCCATCAAGTCGCGACGCTTGGTGCATATCTGATCGGATTGAGCGGGATCATCTTCCTCTGGAACATCGTACAATCGTGGCTCGAGGGACCACCCGTCCAAAGCAGCGATCCGTGGGAACTCGCTGAGGACGGCCTGCTGACGAACGAGTGGCAATGGTTCGATCACCAACGTGAGACCGCCATCACCGACGGAGGGGCAGAATCAGAGGAAACCGACACCGATACTGACGACAATTCGGAGGAGACAGCATGAATCGAGTCAAACAGCTGTTGCTTGGTCTTGGCTTCGCAGTAATCGGCATGAGCATCGTTGCATTACCGGTCGCAGCAGCGGGCTACGACTCGACGACGGAAGCACTCATTCAATCACTGAACCTCAAACTGCTCTACGTTGCAGTCCCGATCACGATCCTCGTCGAAGGGATACTGATTTACACTGTCTGGCGGTTCCGGAACAACGACGATCCGAAACCGACCAAAGAAAACCGGCGACTCGAGATCACCTGGACCGTCGCAACCGCGATCATCCTGCTTTTCGTCGGGGTTGCCTCATATCAGGTACTCGCTCTACCCGCCGTCACTGCAACGCCGCAAGTCACAGACAGCGAGCAGGCGAATGCGACCGAAGTGACCGTTGTCGGCCAGCAGTTCCTGTGGACGTTCAAGTATCCCGAAGAAAATGTGACCTCGCGAGGCACCCTCGTTCTCCCCGCGAATCGGACGGTCTACCTTAATATCACCTCAAGAGACGTCATACACTCGGTTCACATTCCAGAACTCGGGCTCAAACAGGACGCAGTCCCTGGGCAGTATAATCTCCTCCGGACGACACCAACCTCTCAGGGAACGTATCAGCTCTACTGTGCAGAATACTGCGGAGTCGGGCACTCCCAGATGACTGCCACAGTGAAAGTCGTGAGTTACGACGAATATCAGCAGTGGCTCGAAGACCAAAAGCAATCTCAATAGTAACAATGTCTACCACAGAAGACGACTCCACGGACGGACACAGCCACCACCTTCCAGCAGTCGAAGACTGGCCGCAGGGATTCGGTGAAGCCAGCTGGTGGCCCTTCGTCACCGCGCTCGGCGCGGCCGGACTCTACGTGGGCGCTGGTCTCTTCCTACTTGGACAGGGCGACGACGCGCTCGTCGGTGCGAGCGTGGGACCCGCCACCATTATCGCGGGGGTGGTTCTTTTCCTCGTCGGACTGTACGGCTGGGTCTATCACGGCTTCGTCAAGCACTACTGGTCACGGGACGCAGAGGACTCGACAGGGAAGCTCCGGTGGGGAATGCTCCTCTTCCTGGGGACGGAGGTCGCCACCTTCGGAGCTGGCTTCGTCTATTATTTCTTCATCAGAGTCGGCCCATGGCCGCCCGGTGAGCTACCGGACCTCCTCTCGTCGCTCGTACTCGCCAATACAGCGATACTCATTCTCAGTAGTGTCACGCTCCATTTTGCCCACAGTGCGCTCCGCAATGGGAATCGGCGTCGATTTGCCGGCCTGCTCGGGACGACGGTCCTCCTCGGTGTGGTGTTCCTCGCTGGGCAGGTGTTGGAGTACTACGAGTTCATCGTCGGTGAGGGATTTACCCTCTCAAGTGGCATCTACTTCAGTGCCTTTTTCGGATTAACTGGTCTCCACGGGTTACACGTCACACTCGGCGTAATTCTCCTAGCGCTTCTCTCCGTCCGGACACTCTACGGGCACTACTCACCAGAGCGGCATACCTCCGTGAGTACAGTCAGCATGTACTGGCACTTCGTGGACGCCGTCTGGATCTTCCTCGTCGTCACGCTCTACGTTGGTGCCGCATTCACCCTATGATGATCGAGATGTGTGTTCAAGAACTTCATTCGAGTGGTCGGTCGAAACTACCTGACTAACCCTATGCCATCTCCAAAAGAAACCCTCGAAATCGAGAACGTGGTCGCATCAACTGAGATCGAGCAGGAACTTGACCTGGATCAGCTCGGCGACGATCTTGCCGGCACAGATTATGATCCAGACAAGTTTCCAGGGTTGATCTACCGTATTCAGAGCCCCAAAGCAGCGGTTCTCATCTTCCGTTCCGGGAAGATGGTTTGTACTGGTGCTGCGAGTGTTGACGAGGCCCATCAAGCCATTCACACTCTCTTCGACGAACTTCGATCGCTAGGGATTCCTGTCACAACCGAGACAGACATCGTCATTCAGAATATGGTAGCGAGTGGTGAGCTTGGCCAGCGCCTGAATCTCATCGCTATTGCGGTTGGCCTCGGTCTCGAAGACGTCGAATACGAACCCGAGCAGTTTCCAGGACTCGTGTATCGGCTCCCAAATGCGACTGTCGTAGGGTTGTTGTTCGGAAGTGGCAAGTTGGTCATTACCGGATGTAAGTCGTTTGAGGACGCAACGAAGGCTATTGAAACCATTCACGATCACCTACAGAACCTTGACCTCCTGGACTAAGAATTCGGCCACGGTATACGCAAGTATCAATTCGGCTCGGCCACCCGGACGGGGAACACCGAGCTATGAAAAACCACATTACAACCTGCGTGTTACAGTCCACAAATGACCGACACCATCTGGTCGAAAGACACCCTGCTCGATATCACAGTTAACGTCGTCCCACTCATGATTTTAGGCTTTTTCCTCCTGTTCTTCATACTCGTCGCTCCGTGGGGGGTTACCCTCTCATTAGTTTCTGCGATGCAGATTTTACTGATCGTCGTCCCATTCATCGCGCTCGTGATATTGACCTATGAGGCTGCCATTCACATTGAGAGATAACGTAGATCCGCTAATTTTGGTACGGATCTAAGAATAGTTTGAACGACACTGGTTACCCGCCTTGTTTGGAGTCGATTTTCTCTTGCTTCTCGTGGCAGTCTCTCTATGGAAACCAGGAACAAGACCGATTGCAGGATTGGTGTTCGTGTTCGTGCTAATCCCGCCACTAGCGGTTTTCGCAGTTCTTCTCGAACCGGGCTGAACGATTCGGTTACTCGTTTACCAGTAGTAGGCCAAGAGTGTGGATCATGTCATAACAAGAACAAGACCAGCCACAAACATCAGAGCAGCAATTATGCCGAGAACAAGCATCAAAAGCTCTTTCTCAGACATTACTTACGACTCACCCGTCCGATCTCGTGCTAATCCCGTTCGAAACGCGATCCATCCAAGCACGGTAATAAATAGAATGGGGGGGAGAATCATGAATCCCCAGAGTGGATCGACACCCCACCCGAGAAGGAGGATGATGTCTGCAATTCCGAGCGCGAGAAATGGTGACACCGCAAGAGTCGCCCGACGGCGGCTTATTTGTCGGGACGCAGTTTCGGAAGAGCCCATACCTACTGTTGGCTGGACTTCGGTAAAAAGCGCCCGATTCACGTACAGAGCAGGGCGAGTACCCACAGACACCCAGCCTTAGCATCTGTATGGAGACCGGTAATAACTCGATCAGCGTAGAGTTCACATTTGACGGACGGAGATTTTCGCTAGATTAAGGGCCTGTGTTGCGCAATAGTTTCACAATGAACTATATCACGTATCTGCTCGTGAGTCTCACACTCGTAGGAGCGTGGCTTCTCGGCATTACATTCACCGATGGAGGGGTCGGGGCAGTTATCGCCACGGTAGGTACGATGGGACCGTTAATCGTTCTCTTGATCTACTATCAAGGGTCAACTGAACCAGCATAGTGGGCAGAGATTCCCCGGATGACGGGCACATTCAACGGGTTTTGATTTCGAGAAATGTACCCACAGGCAGTAGACCTGTTGTTAGACGAGATGAGACAGTGAAGGGATGACGGAGACAGAGAATCTTTCGAGCGGGGAGCGCCGCGATCAGTAACCACTAAGCCCAATTCATTCCTCAGTGATAGAACAGATCACGAAGTCGAGATCATCGGCACAAAACGAACACCGGCGAACACGCCTACAGTGGACAAGGATGCAACTGGTCGGCAACACCGTCCCCTATTGTTTTGGACCTCGACCAGCCTCGATTATGCTCTCCCACCGACCGACCGCTTTCGTCTCAGATCTTCGTTGCTAACCCAATCCATATTCACAGAAAGGCACCACAGATGACGACAATCCAGCCGACTATCGAGCACAGGACAATAAACGTATGAGCCCCTCAACCCCAACTATCGACTGAGAATGACTACACACACCTGCCCCGTCTGTGCCGATCAGTTCGAGACAGCCGGAGCCACTCGCGATCATGCGTGGAACACCCACAACGCGTGCCACTACTGTGGTGAGCAACTGGAGGGAGAAACTGACGAGCGGTTGTATAGACATTGGCTCGCCGCGCATCCCGATACTCTCTCACGTGTCGACTACAAGCGAGCGGACGCAGCCGTCGATTCACTCACATTCACAGAGCGTCTCTCGGAGGGCGGAGTTAGTGCTGCTGTTGGAGGACTCACTCGCCGACAGCTCCTCCTCGCTGGCGGTGGGACTGCCACTGCCGCCCTCGTAGTTGGCGGAACCGTTCTTACCGACAACAAGGATACCGAATCCAACGGGAGCACCAATTCTACTGGTGAAACGAGCGCCGTCGCAACCGCACCGATTCCCGATTCGCCAAACGGATTCCGCTATGCAGTAATGGGATCCGCTGACGCCGAGGTCACAGTCACCTACGTCGGGAGTTGGAAATGTCCGTATTGCGCCCAGTTCAGCACCGGTATGCTCTCGCAACTGGTGACAGATTACGTCGACCCGGGCACAATCACGCTCGAATTCCGCGATCTCGCCTACATTGGCGGCGAGCCGTTTTTGGGCCCAGATGCACCGGCAGCCGGGCAGGCCGGGTTAGCCGTCTGGAACGCTGAGCCAGCCTCGTATTGGTCGTTTCACGAATACGTGTTCCAGAATCAGCCTCCCGAACGTGAGCAATGGGCAACTGCGGATCAGTTAGTAGAATTTGCCCGGTCGGCAGGAGTGTCAAAGACAGAAGCGGTCCGGACGGCAATTCAGAAAAACCAGTACGAGGACGCGCTTCGGGTGACAGGCAGGGCTGCGAGCGACAGTGGCGTCAATTCCACACCGACACTCCTCATCGACGGAACGACAATCAACCCGCTCGGGAACGAAGACCGGACCAGACGGCTGATCGAAGATGCTGCCGGACAGAGTTGAGTTGACGACCACCGATAGTCGGTTCTGGCTAGCAAGCGGGGCAGTAGTTGCGACGGTCGCGACCACTGGGAGCCTCTGGTTCAGTCTCGGCCTCGGGCTCGTTCCCTGTACCCTCTGTTGGTACCAACGGATTCTCATGTACCCGCTCGTCATCGTCTTAGGCGTTGCCGTAGTCGAGAATCACGACACGATTTGGCGGACAGTCACGCCACTATCCGTGGTTGGCGGGGTGATCGCTGCTTATCACTCCCTCCTCCAAGCGACGACGACCTCGTGTACCTTCGCAGGCCCCTGTGCAGTCGTCCAGTGGCGACTTCCCGTGCTTGGACTCACGATCCCGAATCTCTCACTCATCGCGTTCGTACTCGTGACGATTACAGCACTTGCGGGATCAGACGTGATCCAACCAGAACGTCAGCTATGAACGAAGTGACTATCGCGGGATGTCTCGGAATGAATAGCGCTGGAATCGACCTATCGAAGCCCGCTTGTAGTGTGAGTTCCAACATTCCAATATAATCAATGTCTTCGACATCTCGGGTCGGATCTGTCGCCACGGCAATTGGCCTCACATATGGATCGTACCTTGTTGGATCGGTCGTGATCCTCGCTGTCGTGACAGGTGTCGGACTGCTTGGCGTCGACCTTTCGTCGCGTCCTGGCCTCCGGCTGTTCCTAGTCACGGTCTTCTTGCAGGGAGTGACGTTCGGGGGAATTACCCTCCTCTATCTCAAACGCTATCACCTCGGATTCGGATTCATCCCCATCAATATTCCTGATAAACGTGATAGTGCAGTGATTATCGGCGGAAGTATTGCGCTCCTAGGTCTGCTCTTTGTGGCTTCGTCGGTGATTTCAGCCCTCGGTCTAAGCTCAGCACAGAATCAGATCGTCGAGGTCGGGCAAGAGAACCCGGGCGTGTTCCTGCTTCTCATTCCGCTTCAGTTTCTGTTGGTTGGACCCGGAGAAGAGCTGTTGTACCGGGGGCTCATCCAGGGGAGACTCCGCGAAACACTCCATCCAGCCCGCGCCATCGTTCTCGCCAGTGCATTATTCGCTTCGATCCACCTCTTCTCGTTGACCGGTGAGGGAAAATTGGTATATATTGGAACGGCATTTGTTCTGGCACTCGTGCTCGGGACTGCGTACGAATATACGGAGAATCTCGCAGTTCCTGCAGTTATGCATGCAACATATAATGCGGTCCAATTTGCGAGCGCGTACCTGACCTCGACGGGCGGGATTTGACATTTCTCCAGATTCGGCGCGTGACTTCAGACTAGCATTGGACACTCAAACTTAGAGAAGCTCCCGCTATGCCTATCCAGCTTGTGCCGAACATATCCAGGCGCTGTCCCGTGAACTGGGAATCTACAATCGCCCTATGTTTAGGCCGACCAAAATGCCGAGTGTATCATGACTACACGTTTCGGCGCACCCGGAACCGGACTGTCCCGGCGTGAGTTTCTCGCGGCAACTGGCGCGACCGGTATCGCTTCGTTAGCAGGCTGTTCTGCGGGCGGAGCCAACGAGCCAGCAGCAACGAGCGATACGCCCACGCAGGCACAAACTGACTCGCCTGATCTCCCCTACACCAGCCCTCCAACAGTCGTCAACGTCGACGAGCAGGGCGGCGAAGTGACGATGCGGACTCAGCAGGCCCGCCACGCCGTCCACCCGCTCGATACAATGGGTGGCCCTGTCGAATTCCCACGGGTCTGGGCGTTCCAGGCCGACGACAACGACCCCAGCGTCCCAGGTCCAATTCTCAGAACGACCGAGGGTAACGCGATGGAAGTGACACTCGACAACACTGACGGCCGACGTCCCCACACGATTCACTTCCACGGGGTTCGCAAGACGTGGAAGAACGATGGCGTTCCGACGACGACCGGCATTCAGGTCCCGCCAGGAGAGACACACACCTACGAGATTCCCGCGAACGTCCCTGGAACGCATTTCTATCATTGTCACTTCCAGACCCACCGACATATCGATATGGGCATGTACGGGATCTACCGAGTCGATCCCGAAGGCTACGAACCGGCGGACCGCGAATACTTCATGACGATCAAGGACTGGGATTCGCGGGTTCCACGGAAGTGGGCCGGAGAGGCGGACTTCACCTACAATTCGGCCAGTCGCAATCCAGACGTGTTTACCGTCAACGGGAAGAGCGCACCCCGAACGCTGCACCCCGAAGAAGGATCCCCGATCATCGTCGACGAGGGCGACTCAGTTCGTATCCACCTCGTCAACGGTGGGTACATGTCGCACCCGATGCATATCCATAACCACCGCTTCCAGCGTGTTGAAAAGGATGGCGGGACGATTCCGGAGGCTGCCCGCCACGACATGGACGTCACGAACGTTGCCCCTGCTGAACGACACACGATCGAATTTACTGCCGATGCAGACCCCGGCATCTACCTGATGCACTGCCATAAGGTCAATCACGTGATGAACGGCACGTTCTATCCCGGCGGGATGCTCACCGGCGTGGTCTATCGGTCCGTCATGGATACGGAAATCTTCAACCAACTCATGGAGTACGCCGGCTACAGCCAGTAGGTGAACGGCTTCTACAATCATTAGGTCGAAAACAAACGAGAGAGACTATGCAAGTCGAACGCAAGACCCTCGCGAAGATCCTCGTCGGGGTGTTCGTGTTCAACCTCGTGGTTATGGGAGGTGGTGCCTGGTACTCGTATCAAAACACGCCACCGATTCCGGATCGAGGGGTGGGTCCAGACGGGTCAACGATCGTTTCGAACGAACAGATACAGACTGGAAAAGCAGTCTTCCAGTCTGACGGCTTAATGAATCAGGGAACCATCCTCGGCAACGGCGCCTACTTTGGAGTCGACTACACCGCCGATACGTTGGATCTAAAGCGACAGTATATGGCGACGTACTACGCCCGAGAGCGCTTCGACGCCGAGTATGACGCCCTCTCTGCGAGCCAGCAAGCGGTCGTCGATCAACGAGTAAAGACAGATCTCCAAGACACGACTGACCGGAGCACGATCCGCCACTCGGCCGCCGAGGCATACGCACACCGACAGGTCCGAGAGACGTACGTGGAGCGCTACCACGAGGGCGAGGCCGAGCGTGGCGTTCCGCAGGGAATGATCGCCACCGACGATCAGGCACGCCGCTTCGCTGACTTTGCACTCTGGACAGCCTGGATCGCCAGTACGGACCGTCCGGGTACAGAGACGAGTTATACGAATAACTGGCCGTACGCTCCGGGGACCGGAAACGTCCCGACCGGAGGGACGATGATCTGGAGCGTCATCAGTATGGTATTACTAGTCGGTGCCGCAGGAATCGGCGTTTGGGCCTACAAGTCCGTTGAACTCCCGGAGCCGGATATCGACAGCGTCACGATTCCCGATCCAGACGAGATCGCACTGTTGCCTAGTCAACGTGCCGCGACGAGATTCATCCCCATCGCGGCCGCTCTCTTCACTGCTCAGGTACTTCTGGGTGCGCTCTTGGCTCATTACTACGTTGAACGGGCTGGTTTCTTCGGGCTCTTCGAGAGTCTCGGCATGAACATTCTCCAGATCCTCCCGTTCTACCTCGCCCGCACCTATCACATCGACCTCGGGATTCTCTGGATCGCGACGTTGTGGATCGGTTCGGGGCTGTTTCTGCCTCCACTTCTCACCGGCTACGAGCCATCGAATCAGGCCAAGTATACCCACCTCCTGCTCGGGACGTTGGTAATCGTCATTCTCGGGGGTTTCGCCGGTATCTGGCTTGGTGCCAACGGATATATCGACGGCGACTTGTGGTGGATTCTCGGCAACGAAGGACTCGAATATCTCGAAGTCGGACGACTCTGGCAGGCGGGCCTCCTCGTCGGCTTCGGGCTGTGGGCCGTCCTCGTCGCTCGGGGGTTCAAACCACTGCTCGACCGTGAACCACAGTATGGTCTGGCCCATATGATACTGTACGCGGGCGGCTCGATCGGCGTTCTCTTTCTGGCGGGAATGCTGTATACGCCGAAGACGAATATCGTGATGACGGAGTTCTGGCGATGGTGGGTTGTCCACATGTGGGTGGAGGGTGCCTTCGAGTTCTTCATCGTCGCCATCGTCGGACTCACGCTTGTCTCGATGGGCTTGTTGCGCAAGCGGTCGGCAGAAAAGGCAGTCATTTTCGAGGCGCTGTTCGTGATGGGTACGGGTGTCATCGGCGTTGCCCACCACTACTGGTGGGTTGGCCAACCTGACGTCTGGCTGCCGGTCGGTACGATCTTCTCAACGCTTGAACTCATCCCCCTCGTACTCATCCTCTTTGAAGCCCTCAACGAATATCGCGTCCTCGCAACGAGTGACGAGACGTTCCCCTATACGCTCCCGTTCATGTTCATTATCGCGTCAGGAGCGTGGAACTTCGTCGGTGGAGGCGTTCTCGGGTTCTTCATCAATCTGCCGCTCATCAACTACTACGAGCACGGTACCTACCTGACGGTCGGCCATGCACATGCGGCGATGTTCGGGGCGTTCGGCTTTCTCGCACTCGGGATGGCGACCTATATGTTGCGAATCGCCACCGCTCCTGGCCAGTGGGTCGAGCGACGGCTCCGGTGGGCATTCTGGCTCTGGAACGCTGGCCTGGCGGTGATGGTATTTGTCTCCGTTCTCCCGGTCGGCTTCCTCCAACTCGAAGTCGCCTTCACCCAGGGATATGACGCCGCCCGGAGCCTCGCGTTCTACAATCGCGAAGTCATCCAACTGCTGTTCTGGGCGCGGTTCCCCGGCGATACGCTTCTCATTCTCGGGACGCTCGTGTTCGCATACGATATGATCCGGAAGCGGTTCGCGCTCCGCGACGTCATGACACCGGATGAGGCGCCCGCATCACAGAGCATCTCGGAACGCGTCCTCGCGGAAGACGATGACTAACCCAACATACGAAGGATGTGTCCCTCACGCCCACGAATGATTTCCATCACTTCGACAAAGGTAGCTAATATTGGATGGTCAACGTCCAAGGGTTCGTATAGATATGAGCAGAGTGTAGTGTAGTCACGCTCACCTGACGACCGCTCGGACCGCCGGACATGGATCTGCTCTTGTCGTCGTTGAAGCCACTCCTCACATTTCCGTGTCAGCGATTGGAGTGTTTCTTGGCGGCTGGTTAATTGGGTGACCGAAAGGTCCCGTAAGTCTTCGTCGTCGATTTCGACAACCGTATTTCGGATCGTCTGGATTGTGGATTGGGCATCTTTGAACATCACAGATTCCGTTTCAAGTGTTTCTATAAACACCCGGCGGCGGTCAATACACTGCTGAGCGGCACCAAGGAGTCGCTGTTTGATGACTTGTGAAAACGACATCGCTTCCGAAATCAGGAGCAGGACATCAGCCCCAAATTCGGCACTAATGCTCGTCTCGAACGAATCACCGTAAACATCGTCGTAGTGATCGACTGCCATCACGGTCTCCCGATAATACGGCTCGATCACGTCACGGACAGACGGCTGCGCGGATGAGAACCTCTGATGCGCCCCACCAGATATCTGTTCGATCTGTGGCGGGTCTGTTTTGAGACTTTGAGTACGCTTGCGAAACCGCCGAAAGGCCTGGCACTCACGTTCAACCTCGCGTCGCTCTCGCCGAACGCTTTCAAGGGCAGCGTCCAGATACGTCGGCCAAGAGGGTTCTTCGGTGGTCATGGCCAGTATAGCGGCACATATATTGTGTCTGCAGTACAGTCAATTTCGGCCATAAGCTTCGTGGACGGGGCGTGTGACGTTGACTGCGCCCGCGACGACTCGTCTACCCCGAGAACGAGCTGTAGGAGACGCTACCTTGATCGACGATGGTCTGGCTTTCGGGAACGTCTCCGTCCGGCGGCATACTCCCCTCCGCGGGACCGCCGGGTTCGCCGACGACGATCCGACCAACCATCCCCAGGGTCTTGTGTGGAATACAGAAGTAATCGTACGTGCCCGTGGTCTCAAACGTGTGTTCGTAGGTCGCGCCCTGTTCGCTAAGAATTTCGCTATTGAACGTTTCTGCTCCCTCGGGAATCCGATTTACCGAGGCTGAACTCGTTCCTTCTTTATATGCGGTTGCCGAGTGGCTCCCACTCTGAATTTCGAATGTCACAGTTTCCCCGGATTCAATGAACAGACCGATCGGATCGAAATAATACTCGCTCCCTTCAGTGACCATCATAACCGTATTCGAGCCCCCTGAGCCCTCGGTTGTTTCCTCTCCCGAACCGCCAGTCGTCTCCTCTGTGTCGGTTGTGTTCGGTTCACCGCCACCACTATCTCCGTTTCCTGAACTACTACATCCCGCGAGACTGGTCACGCCACCTGTTGCGAGAATTCCGGCTGACTTGAGGACTTGTCGACGCTCCATACCCACTTATCAAACCCCCCGGTATAAGGGTCGAGGGCGGATTCCCAATACGTAGGACAACGCCTTCGTTTGACGTAGCGCAGTCGCAAAGTCGGAGTGATGGCATTCTATCCGAGGGCGGTCCATTTTTCATCCAATCTGCGAATCATCGTTCAGACCAATAGAGACATCTGTCGAGGTGAGACCGGTGATTGATCCCGTTCTTGCGAGCCGTCTCCAGTTTGCACTCACTACGATCGTCCACATCATCTTCCCAGTGATGAGTATGGGTCTCGCCCCGTTTCTCATCTATTTCACATGGAAGGAGATCCGCACCAAACAACCAGTATACGAACAGCTCCGTCGGTTCTGGACCCGCATCTTTGCGGTCAGCTTCGTCGTTGGAACGGTGACCGGACTCGTCCTTGAGTTCGAATTCGGAACGAACTTCGCCGCGTTCTCAACGACCGCGGGGGAGCTGTTTGGCGGCCCGCTCGCCCTGGAGGGAATGATGGCATTCATGCTTGAAGCCACATTCCTCGGTATCTTCGTCTTTGGACGGGACCGGGTGTCTGACCGACTGTACTTCCTGTCGAGTATTGCCGTCGGACTCGGTACCTGGCTTTCGGCCGTCTGGATCCTTATCGCGAACTCGTGGATGCAGACGCCGCGTGGGTTCGAAATCGTCGTGGAGAACGGCCAGCGTATCGTGAAGCTCACCGACCCGCTCGCGGCCTATCTCAACCCACGATTCCCCTATATGTTCATCCACATGCAGAACGCGGCCGTCGAGTCGGTCGCGCTCTTCATGGCCGGCGTTGCCGCCTATTACGTATTCCGGCACCACGTCTGGGGCTACCCGATTGAACACATCGACGTCTGGGAGAAGACGCTCAAAATCGCGCTCGTCGTCCTGCTCATCACGGCCCCACTACAGGTGATTCAGGGCGACGAATATGCCCGCCACGTCTCTGAAACCCAACCGCAGAAATTCGCCGCGATGGAAGCCGTCTGGGAGACCGACTCCTACGTCCCCGAGTATATCGTCGCGTTCCCCACGGACGTCAACGATCTGCTGAACCCCCGTACAAAAGATCTCTTTGGCATCGGCATCCCGGGTGGCGCATCCTGGCTCGCGAGCGGTGGAAACCCGCAGGCAACGATACGCGGCCTCGACTCCTTCTCGACGAAAGCTCCACCAGTGGCGATCGTCTTCTGGGCGTTCCGAATCATGGTCGCACTCGGCTTCTGGTTCATTCTGCTGGCCGTCTGGGGTGCCTATCGCTGGTGGCGCGGCGAACTCTTCGAGGACGACCTGCTGCATAAGGCGTTGATGGCGTCGTCTCTTCTGGGGTTCCTCGCCGTAGAGGTCGGCTGGATCGTCACCGAGGTCGGACGACAGCCGTGGGTCATTCAGGGGGTAATGAAGACGAGTGCCGGCGTCTCTCCGAGTCTCACAGGCGCCGAAGCAACGTTCACCCTCCTCGGATTCGTTACCGGGTACATCCTGTTGCTGGGCCTCTACACATACGTTATCGGTCGTATCATCCGAGCGGGGCCGCCATCGAGAGACGAACTCACGCAGAGTAATGCTGCCCACGTTCCAGAGTCAGAGGTGATGTCCAGTGACTAACGTCGGAACGCTGGCTACGAAGCCGCTATTCGGATTACCGCTCGCCGAGCTCTGGTTCGCGCTGCTGTTTTTCATCTTTGGGATGTTCCTCTTTCTCGACGGCTTCGACTTCGGCGTGGGCGTCCTGTTTGCGACCCGTACCGATGATCACGAGAAAGAACAGCTGTTGGCGGCTGTCGGGCCGTTCTGGGACGGGAACGAGGTCTGGCTCGTCGTCTTCGGTGGGGCGCTGTTTGCGGCGTTTCCGTCCGCCTACGCGAATCTCTTCAGCCGATACTATCTGTTGATGTTCGCGATTCTCGCCGCACTCGGTCTCCGAGGGCTCGCCCCAGAAATGTATGAGGAGCGTGAAGACGACCACTGGAAGACACTCTGGGGCTACGCGTTCGTCATCGGGAGTACCGGTACGCCGTTTCTGCTGGGGCTGTTCGTGATGAACTGGCTGGTCGGAGCGACTGGGCTCATCACCCCCGTGGGGGTCCTCGGTGGTGTCACAGTCCTTGTCCTCACGATCGTCGACGGGGCGGCGTTCCTCGGACTGAAAACCCGCGGCAGGCTGCGAGATGAGATGCGGAAGTACGGTGTCCGAGCCGCCGTGGGTTATCTTGGTGGAGCGGTCATCACTCTGGGGGCGATATATGTGACCGAACCAGGGCTGCGCTCCTCGTTTCGATCACCCCTCATCGTCGCACTTGTGATGCTCACTGCTACCCTGACGGGAATCTACGTCGTCGCGCTCCGTAGACGTCGGTATTACGCCGCGTTCGCGGCGACAGCCGCACTCGTCTTCGGACTCGTAGGGCTCGTCGCAACCCTTCTATTCCCCTTCGTCGATCGGACCGCAGGACTCACTATCCGAGAGGCGATCATCTCCACGCTTCCGCTCAATCTTATGTCGATAATGGCGAGCGTGCTGCTCCCAATCGTGCTCGTGTACTTTGTCGTGCTCTATTCCGCGTTCAGCGGACCGATCGATATGGAGGAAACATACCAATGAAACGACTTCAGATCCAACGAACGACCAGCGTATGGAAGAACAACATAGTGTCCAGGGGCTACAACACTTGGACTGCGTTCAACCGAGACCAAGTGCGATGACTGCAACGCGTTCCTCTCCCGAACCGCAACTATTGTCTCGGATCATCGTAACATGGATTGAACTCACAATCGTCGGCCTCACAGGTGGAATCCTTGGGACAGCAGTTGGTGGGCCGCTCAGTCTAATCGCCTACCTCGTCACGACACTTGTCTCGGTCGGGGTTCTTTTTTACAACGTAAATGAATTGATTGAACGCCACGTTATATACGAGTGAAAAATAAGACAATGTTGAGCTTGGCCAATTCCTGTTCCGCGAAGATGCACACCATCGCCTTCAGTGGAGTAAACGAGTCGCTACCAGCTAATCGAGACTGTTCTAACTAATGACATTATCACTGATACCACCGTTCGTGCCTGTCTTGCTCGTTGCGATTCTTTCGCCGTTGTTCTCCCGCCGGACTAGTCATGCTCTCGGCCTGGTCGCGACTGCTGTCGTTGTACCGTACGTATGGCTCCTCCCAGAGGGTGCACTTATATCTGGAAGTTTATTCGGCTTTTCGACCATTTTTCTGTACGTTGACTCATTCACTCGATTGATGGGCGGTATCTTCGCATTCATTGGTTCAATCGGCATTATTTATTCATATGCGAGTGATGCCGATACCGTTCAGACAGCATTTGCCCTCAGTTACGTTGGAACTAGCATTGGGGCCGTGTTCGCAGGTGATTGGTTGACGCTTATTTTCTTTGTGGAGTTAATGTCAGTCGGAAGTACGCTACTTGTCTGGCATTACGGCGGCCGGGCGGTTCGAGCGGGTTTCCGGTATGCACTCTGGCATGGAATCGGTGGGAGCCTGTTACTGGCAGCAATCGCTTGGCAATACGCAACTGTCAATTCGTTTTTGTTTACTGCGGCTGATGGCATCGTCGGTACTGTCCCTCAAGTACTGGCTGTCGTGGGTGTCGGCACTATGGTCGGATTCATTGGCCTCCACACGTGGCTTCCTGACACATATCCTAAGCCCCACATCGCTGCGAGCGTTTTTCTCTGTGTTTATACGACGAAAACAGGAGTCTATGTGATGTATCGAATATTTCCGGAGGGACAGCTCGCAGTTGCTTATATGGGTGGCGGAATGGCCGTCTTCGGGGCATTCATGGCTCTGATGCAGAGTGATATGCGACGGCTTCTCTCCTATCATATTCAATCACAGGTCGGGTACATGATAGCAGGGGTTGGAATTGGAACAACACTCGCCACCGCTGGTGCATTCGGTCACGTCTTCAATCACATCCTCTACAAGAGTCTCTTGTTTATGACCGTCGGCGTCGTAATTTATCGAACAGGCGAAGAAAGTCTGAAACGCGTCGGCGGGCTCGCGAGAAAGTTACCAGTAACGACGGTAGCCTTTTCTATCGCGGCACTTTCAATCGCAGGATTCCCAGGCTTTAATGGGTTCGTCAGCAAAGGGATGGTTCTATCAGCCGCCGAGTACGAGGAGATGGAGACTCTCTGGTGGTTATTGATACTGGGCGGCGTAGGAACGTTCCTATCGTTTATCAAACTGGGCTATTATGTGTTTTTCCACGGCGACTACGACGGGGAGATCTACGACGCAACCCGAGGACAGAAAGTTGCGATGGCGATAGTAGCAGGCCTGTGTGTGATCTTCGGAGTGTACCCCAGTGGATTGTTCAGTATCATCCCCTTTGGGTCAGAGATTCATTATGAAACATTCACCTTGGGTCATATCAGTGAGGGTCTTGAGCTTGCGATAGCAGGTATTCTTGGATTTGTTATCTTACGTCGGCCACTCAAGCGAATTGGCCGCATTCCAGATTTCGACGATATTTACAATCCCGCCGTTTTCTTTGGGACCAAAGCAATAGTACACGGAGTCACCAACTCATTTGCTCGCATCGGTCAATTTATGGTGCGTCTCACCACAGGGACTCGATGGCTCCTTACTAATCCCGAGTTAGGAGTCAGACGTATCACAGCCTTTGTGAAACAATCAGACACTGCTAAGCCTCTGGACAAAGATGTAACACCAGGTACTTTTAGAGCAGGTATTGGCCAATCAATTGCCATTATTGTATTAGTCCTTGCACTTATGTTGTTTGTATTGCTATTCAGTTAACGTTGGATAAGGTATTACGATTCTCAATGCGTGCATAGATGAGCTTGGCACCCATAGCGGCGAACAGCTTCTGGAGTTACAGTCGACAGTATTATCAATTCCACGGATGAGCTTCCAAGTGCTCCGTTGGTGTAGCTCGGCCAATCATCTCGGCATCTCACGCCGAGGACCGAGGTTCAAATCCTCGACGGAGCATCCACGTTCTGCCTACAATCGCCTCTGATCAGACAGACCACCAACACGATACCGGTGTCTCCGAATACCAGTCGTCATTCACAACCTGAGGCACGTCTCAGGCGAAACTCCAGACGGGTAGTCCGGTGGTCGTACTATCATCGGCATATCCCTTGACGGTCTCCCCTCCACACATCACCAGACACATGAGCAAGGCCAGTAATCCGCTTACTCGCTGGAAATCCAGATTAGAACGAAGTACCATCACGGAACTCGCTACTATCACTAGCCCAACCACTGTCATCCTTGTACTGGGGGTTGTATTGTTCTCATTCCCACTGAGACTGCTCGGTTGGCTCTCGTGTGGTCTGCTCGGACTCCTTGCTGCAGTAGTCTCGGGTCGAATGTCGAACATCAACTACGGCCTCGTCGACTGGCCTCGCCCTGCGACAACAGGCGACGTAGCGGTCAATGGAATCGCATACAATAGTGTGCTAGTACTTGGAATCGGTCTCGCTCAGGTGGGGTGGATTGCCTCGGATAATATACTGCTCGGCGTTGCAATCGGGGCAATACTGCCGTCTTGGTTTCTCAAACATATTCACCTTCTCGTGTTTTTGGGCGAGGAGTGACGCTCTCTGAGCATCCCGTTACCGAGAGATACGCGCCGCCGAACTGCATAGCGTTTACGCCCGTGGATAAGAGACAGGATGGCCAGACTGTCCGAGAATCAGAGGTTGCTCCGAGGACAACGCGAGAACGTCGACGATTCCAATGAAGACCCAGTCAATCACATCGGGTTAGAGTGAGTGTCTGCTTGGATGCGGTGTGAAGCCTACCCAAGCAGACAGTGAGTTAGAGGAAGAGCACCTGCTTAATTTTGTTGTCAACAGCCTCGGAGACGAACTTCCGATTGACCTCGCTGAGAATGTGAAGGTCACCTCCGATGAGTTGTACGAGGACCTCAATCAACCACGTCTGCGAAACAACCGACGACTCACCGGACGCCAACACCGCCCGGGGACATCTCACCGACCAGTTCGAACTTGACGCCGTCGAGGCAGTTGGAGACACGCTCCTCCAACGGGATGCTCTTGAGACACTGCCGGATCGACCGGTGGAGGTCGTCGCCGACCTCCACCTCGATCCCTACTACGGCGACGGAGATGAGACAGAAGCGCTGTACTCGTCGCAGGCGAAACGCGGAACAACGACGTTTCACGCGTATGCGACGCTGTACGCGCGGGTACGTAACAAACGGTATACGCTGGCGGTTCGCCAGCTCGTTGCTGGCGACGCTACCAGCGATGTCCTCGCTGCGTTTCTCGAACTCCTTGACGGCCTTGACGCCGAGGTCAAGGCCGTCTACCTCGACCGCGGATTCTACAACAGCACCTGTCTTGGACTGCTGTACGCACACAACTACGCCTACGTCATGCCGATTGTCAAGTGGGGAGAGGCGATTCAAGAGGAACTCAGCAACAGCTGGAGCCGTGAGATCGAACACGATCTCGCCGGCGAGGTGACGTTTCCTGTGTTCATCGATTACGTCTACCAGCAGGGACGATACGACGAACACGGGGTGGCGCGTCACGGCTACGCCGCTGACGCGCCGTTCATCGACACGCCACGGGATGCCCGAGAGCACTACAGCAAGCGCTTCGGCATCGAGTCGAGCTACCGATTAGCCAACCAGAGCCTCGCGTTCACCAGTTCTCAGGACGCTGGCCTGCGGCTGGTGATGTTTGTCGTGAGCCTGCTGCTCCAGAACAGCTGGCGGTATCTTCACTGGAGGTACGTGGCGGCGCCCCGCCGCGGGGGCGCCGCCTCTGGCAGTGGTCGTTCACGGAGTTCTGTGAGATGGTGCTGCGGGCAGCCTGGACAGCGCTCGGTGTGCGCAGGGCTGTTTCAGCGAACCAGCCACTTGACGACCGGCTCTTCCGGTAGCTGTCCACCGATCCGGACAGCCGTCGTGAGTGGCGACACCGTCGCGTCGGCGGCTAATCGCCGCCGACCGCGACTGACCCCTCGTGTTCATCTACGAATCGGAACGTCCAGAAGCGACTCTCATCTTCCGTTCACCACTCAATCAAGCCTCAACACGAATCAACTACGAAGCCTTGTGAGGTACTGAGACCAGTTTGCCCTCGCCGGAGAGCGAATAGAGAAGAACATAGCGAAAAGCCATTGGCGAGCACATCATCTCCATCGGATGGAACGACACTCGAAAGGTTCCCTGAATCAAACCCCTGAACAATAGCTCCTTGCCAAGACCGACCCCCGTTTAGGAATTCGTGATTGGTAACAGCGTGTATCGACGTTAGCGGCCACTGTTAAAATTGCATTCGATGTGAACACGTGGAGTGCTGTGATTCTGGAAATGTCCAGGATATTTCTATTGGTTCGTCACTCACCACCGCCGTCTGGTAGATCGATGAGTAAGCCGGTGACAAAGCTGAACGCCTCTTGGAAATTGATGAACGTCTCCTCCTCATTCTGCCACGACACCTCAACCGGCGGGTTGTGCGTCTATAGGTGGAGGCGAACGTTAGAATCACCTCGGGCAAGTCACGAAAACCGATGAAAATATCCACCTTCCGCTCGTCAAATCCGTTACGCGGGTATGTGCAAGGTTGAGCGGATCATCGAGAAACACGATCTCCCTGATTTAAACGAGGAGCTTCGCCGCCGGCATCGCGGTGGTGCCAGCCTTCGTGACCTTGAGAAATTCATCAATAAACGGGTTCTCGAACGATCCTTGCTCGAATCGGAAGTGGCTCTTATCGGAGATACCGAAAGTATCTATCAAATTCTCCAGGGAGACGACGTCGGGCCCGGACGTCGGGCAGAGATTCGTTCACAGCTCAATCAGGCAGGTCCTCCCGTAAGTAACGTTGAAGATGACTTCGTATCTCATCAGACCGTAAAGCGCCACCTGCAGAATTGCTTGGATGTGGACACAAAACGACAGGCTCAGATCACGCTTGACGACGCCGAGGATACTGTCGCGTGGGCGCAGTCACGCAATCTTTCGATGATCGAAAACACACTCAACAGGCTTCATAATGCGGGACTTATCGATGCCAGTAACGTCGACGTCACCCAGTCGATTAGGGTCACGTGCGAAAAGACCGGGAAAACGTTCCATCTCAGAGAATTTCTCAAGCAGGGAGGTTGTGATCGCGACGGATCAACGAATGACACCAACGCAAACAGTAGCTGACACATATAATTGAAGCTACTAACTGAGGCGGGCATTCGTATTCTGATCTCGATTCACGACTAGTACCCCGTTGCGACTAAGTAACCAACCCTGGATAATTGACTTGCTCAAAACCTATGCCGCAACACACGAACCCGAAGCCTGCAACGATGGTCGTCCAAAATATCGGTGGGATCGACACGTGTGAAATCGAATTCAATCCCGGCGTTACGGTATGTACCGGGCAAAACGCAACGAATCGTACCTCGCTATTGACGGCGATTGCCGGTGCGCTTGGCGGTTCAGCTGCCACGTTGAAAAGCGATGCCGACAAGGGACACGTCCAACTCGAGTTCGACGGCGAAACCTACACGCGCCACTATCATCGCGGATCGGACGGCTCGGTTATCACTGATGGTGAGCCATATACCGATGATCCAGAACTCGTTGATCTGTTCGCATGTCTTCTCGAGGATAATCCAGCACGACGAGCTGTTGAGCGAGGAGACGATCTCCGTGATATCCTCATGCGTCCAGTCGATACCGAGGCCATTCAGGAACGTATTCGGGAGTTTGAACGTGAGCGGACGCAAATTACTGCCCGACTCGAAGAAATCGAGCGCAAACGCAACCACTTACCTGAGTTGGAAACACGACGGACGACTCTCGAAGACGAACTTGAAGCCACCACAGAGAAACTGGGTGCCCTGCGCGAACAGGTAGCCGACCACGACATTGACGCGGACGCAGCTGGAGCCGCTGAGGATCTCCTGAGCGACCTGGAGTCGTGTCGTCAGACACTCAGACAGACGCGTGACGAAATCGAAACACAGCAATCGACCCTCGAGGCGCTATCTGATGAACGCGAGGAGATCTCTGACGAACTCGACAACTTGAAAGACCAGGATACGGACTGGGAGGACCTTGAGCGAGAACTCGACCAACTCCAAGACCGCGAGCGCGAACTTCAAGACTCAATCAACGACCTCTCTGCGATCGTCGAGTTCAACGACGAGCTTCTCAACTCATCCGATGAACTTGTCGATACGAATCCAGACGAACAGACCGTCACCGACGAGCTCAACCCGATGTCGGCCACGATCAAATGCTGGACCTGCGGGAATCACGTAGAACGTCGAGCTATCGATAGCCAACTGGAGGAACTTCGAACCGTCATTGGGGAAAAACGGTCCGAGCGACAGGAAGTACAGGATGAAATCGCTGAGCTTCGTGAGCAACTCGACCAGCTCCAGTCAGCTGAACGCCGACGACGTGAATGCGAAGAGCGACTTGACGAAAACGACCGGCAGAGACAGCGCCGAGAACAGCGAGTCAACGACCTCGAAAAGAAAGTTACTGAGCTCCGAGAGACGATTCGTGAGCTAGAAGAGGAGGTCAAAGAGACCGAGGAGTTCCGCGAGAGTGAGCTGGTAGAGCAGTATGAGCGGCTCTCCGAGCTTGAATACGAACGGGGGCAAATCGAACAGGAACTAAACGACGTCGAAGACGAACTCCGGGACCTGGAGTCACTGGCAGATGAGCAAGAACAGCTCGAAGCGCAGAAAGCGCAGCTCCAAGAGGAACTCGAATCGCTACGGACGCGCATCGAGGACCTCGAACGTGACGCGGTCGAGGCGTTTAATGAACATATGGCCGAGGTGCTGTCCTTGTTGGAGTATCAAAACATTGAGCGGGTTTGGATTGAGCGGAAAGTACCGAATGATGGACCTGAGGGAGTATTCGAGCTCCACGTGGTGCGGTCGACTGAGAACGGGACGATGTACGAAGATACGGTCGACCATTTAAGCGAAAGCGAACGCGAAGTGATCGGGCTGGTGGTCGCACTAGCGGGCTATCTCGTCCACGAAGTGTATGAAACGGTCCCCGTGATGCTGCTGGACTCCTTAGAAGCTATCGACGCCGGTCGCATCGCCCGACTCATCGAGTACATCGCTGAGTTCGCATCCTATCTCATCGTTGCATTGCTTGAAGAGGACGCCCAAGATCTCAACGACACGTATACCCGACTATCGTCGGATACCATCGGCTCGTAACGGAGTATAGCGAGTGGAACAGCACGAGGAATTTCGGCCGCCTATCTCCACCACAGATATGTACCGACAGATCAACCCTCTACTTATGAGTCCAACCCAGTTAACCACGATCGCCTTGGTGGTCTCCGGGGTCGTAGGAGTAGTGGCAGTAGGATTATCTCTAATGGCGTATATCCGACTTCGACATACGAGTTACCGCCGGATGCTACACCCCCTTATTGTCGTCACAATTGTTTTTACGGTTGCACACGGTCTCGTGTTTCTATTGCCGACCCATCCGCTCGTCGTAGACGTTCTTGAATCGCTTACTGTTACAGGTCTCGCTGTTGGGGTGGTTCGTCTCATTCAGCTCCATCCGCGGATGAAGAATGCTGTGGGTGGTGAGTGACGATGATTCTAGGACTTATAGAACTTTATAAAGGCATACTCGGGGTTGGAGTGATTGCAGGAATCGCCTTCCTACTCTACTCGAATGATTTCGTCGTAATTCACCGCCGCTTCTTAGGGCTCGTTGCTATCGGAACAGGCACCACTATTGTCAGCAGACTACTGTTTATAGTTTATTGGCCGAAAGGTAGCCATTGGTCAACAGCCATCCTATTTGCTCACGTCGTGTTCATACTCTTCATAGTGGCCGGACTCTATTCGCTTGTTACCGACTATCCGGTGCAAAATGAAGAACGACGTGGGAGGCTTTTCTATCGATAATTTCCGCTATTTACTCCAAGCAACCGTACGTAAATCCGTTCTGTCGGTACGTCAAGCCGGGCAATAACAGTGATAGCCCACTGCTCAAAGTCTCATGAGGACTGAAAAGCACTTCTGGACCGCCCTAAGGTCTACTCTTGTTGCATTCGACTTGATTGCGTGTAAAACCCTATAGTGGATTCCCAGAATGTAGGAATCCCCCAAACACGTTCGTCATGAAGAATTGAATACCGATACTGATTGGCCCATGGTCGGTGATACTCATGAACAAACAAAAGACTGCCACAGTAGGCTTGCTATTGAAGCGGTGATAGACATGTCCGCCGAAGCTGTAGCGATTGGTTCATCTCCGTATTTCCGGGCTCTAGGTGAGATAACGGGTGGTACGTGTGATTGACCGAGTGGAAAAGGAGATCGATATGCTCACCCGTCATTTTCAGATTCTCCAGCTGGTCATCCAACACGAGCCGATTGGGATTGTGAAGTTATCTCAGCATACTGGATATCCCCATCACAAAGTTCGATATTCCCTTCGTGTACTCGAGGAGGAGTCAATCATCGAACCGTCTCAGGAGGGCGCAGTGACGACCGATAAAACACATAAATTCGTCAACGCCCATGCAGATGTTATTGACGAAATTCTCGCGAGGTTAGAAGCAATGGAGTTGGATGACACGACAGAACTGAAGGAGGGCTGAGAAAAATCCGCGCTATGAGCTATTTGTCGCCGACCTAGGCAGGTTGCACGTCCCGTGAATTAAGAATGAAATAGTCAGGTTGGTCGTAGATTCGTAGGTCCCGTCAAGCTCTAGTGGTCAAGATCCATGATCTATCCAGTTCTGGGCAGATTGTTTTCCGAGACAAGAGTAGTATAAGAATATTTAGTTTGAATAGGCTGTATTGAATCGCCATACTGAAGTCGAATTCTCTGTTTTACAACTCGCTTAATATTATAAAAGATACATATCAGGGCGATCTCTCGGAACTCACGGAACCAAGAACGCGCTCGCACGGCGAAGCCGAGCAAGCGCTTGACAGCCGAGTTGACGGTCTCAGTCATAGAGCGCTGATTGTAGCACTGTTCGTCGATTCTGGCGTTGTGTGCGTGATCATAGGGCGCGAAGATACGGTGCTTGATGAGCGGTCTGATGCCGAGTTCACGCAGCGCTCCACGGAGTAACTGCTTATCATAGCCTTTATTCGCGGCAAGAGATCGCAGATCGCTCGCGCGAATGCGTCGTCCACGGTGACGGCGAATACGCAGACGACGAGGTACACGTCAATACCTGCGAGAGGCATTTCCAAGGACAAGTTGACGCAGTATCTTAGAGCGTTTCAACTGCGGCGAGAGCTATGCCGAAAACCGGGACGAGTCGCACTCAAACACGCTGTCCGAGCGACGCTCTAAAATCAACAGTGTGCTACGCAAGAGCGTTCACAAGATACTATTGGTGCGCTCGCAAGCGTTGAATGACGAGTCCAAGCCGGTTGATGTGTGTGAATCCCAGCTAATCGATCGAGATTTGGCGCTGCATTAATCTGGAGTATCGTGTGATTCGGCACAACGGCTAGTCCATCTTCACTTGATTTCTTTCGAGATTTGCATCAAAGAGATTCCATTTTTGGCACTGCTGCTCTTCGCAGTGTCAGATCGACCTGACAGAACTCGTCAGGTAGAAGTAACTCGCCAGTCAAGCCTCACCAATGACACGGGATCGGCGGCAAACAGAAAATGAGCATATGGGGTTGGATGTGGGACAACTCAGCTCTATACGCCCCGTGATGCTCTGTTTGCTGTTCCTTCTCTCACTTACGCAGATCCCGGTCGCATCCGCACACGGCGCAACTGCAACCGGAGGACTCACTCAGGGACATGGACTCTTGCTCAGTTTCGTCGGTGTCGTAGTCATTGGTGGAACCATCATATTCAAGCGAAGGAACCGTATCTCGCCAACAGTCGCACTCTATGGAGTGTTCGTCGGGATCGCTGTGACTGCGTTCGGAGCAGTCGTCTTCGAAGGGCTGTCACCAGACCCCACGTACATGGCGAGCTCAATGCCGTTCCCGCGATCGTGGTATCAACCACTCGCGCTGTCAGTCGGCCTCCTGATTGCGGTGGTAAGCTTCATCGTTGGCTGGCTTCGCTGGCCAACTCGCCCACGGTATACGTTCCTCGGCCTCCTGATGGGATTGTGGATCTCGTATCCCTACCTCATTCCTGGGCCAGCGAGCGATACACATCCACTCGGCTACGCGATCGTCCTGGGCACCCCAGTCCTTGTCGGGTACATCATCTGGAAAGATGCGGGAGGCGTCCTCCGAGCGGTTTTGCGTGATTCGGTCGCCCGTCGCTTCGGAATCGGTATCGGCATCGTGATGGCATTGTTCTTCCTCTCTGTCACGGGCTATCTCTCGTTCTTCCCGGAAGAAGGGTTCCCACACGAGGTGACGGTCGTCGTCCTTCCGGCCATCTATCAGCTGGTCACATGGCCGACGCTCGAAATCGCCATCCCACACATCCCCTTCTTCCTCGCCGTGTCACCCGGACAAGTCATCATCGTCGGGATGCTGAGTGCTCTCATCGGATTGAACGCTGCGCTCATCGCCCGCCATTGGCGCGTCGAAGAACGGGCCGGCCTCACAGAAGGCACGGCCGGGAGCGCTGCAATCGTCGGCACGTGTACCTGCGGGTGCTGTGGCCCGCTGGCCGAGAGCTGCATGGGACGGGCAAACTCGAGATCGAACACAAAGGCGTTCGCCCGACCGACCGCCGTGCGAAGCTTCTCTACCTTACTGATACCCATCTGGGAAAGCAAACAGGCGGTCACAAGAACAATTCTTGGAAATTAGACACCGTCGCTGGATTCAACGCTGCGATTGACCTCGCGATCGAGCATCGTGTCGATGCCGTTGTTCATACTGGCGACGTCTTCCATAACGATACCACGAACGGTATTCCGGATTCAATCGAAGAAGCATGCCATGATGGTCTCACTGAGCTGGCGAACGCCGAGGTTCCGTTCTACTTCATCTACGGCAACCATGCGCGGAAGAAGGGGAAAGTCTGTCTCGAACAGTTCTGTGATGCAGGATTGGCTACGCATCTTCGCTCCCGCCCCATTGTGATCGGTGATGCCGTCGCACTCTATGGAGTCGACTATCAGAAATCGTGGGACCACGGTCAGCTAGGCTTCGAGCGTCCACCAAGCGGGGTCGCGACTCTCCTCTGTATGCATCAGTCGGTCGCACCGCTTACCCGGAGCCCGAACCCCGATTGTCACCTTCAGGAGATTCTCGAAGAGAGCACGATTTCGATAGACGGGCTTGCTCTTGGACATCTTCATACGAACGCTGAGAAAACCCTGAATGGCTGCTCTGCATTTTGTGGTGGGGCAACAGAACGAATGACCAGCGACCTTGAGCCAAGTGTAGAAACCATCACTGTCGAGCAGGGAGAGATCCGCCGTCAACGTCATGTCTTATGACCCCCAGTGTGAGGCTTAATCTTAAGAATAAGATTAATATTGTGCAGCACTGGGGTTCCCACGGAACCCTCGAGGTAGTCTGAGTTCTATCATTAGAACGTCCACCATCCAATGTTTTATCAATTCAGTTACAATCAAACGAATAATGGCCGATTTCAGCGAAGACATCGCTGAGCGAGCAACCGACCTACAGCAACTCGCTATCACTAATCCTTCAGAGGTTCCTCTCGACGAATTGCACGAGATCATTTCGACACCGACCGTCTCACCCAACACACATGGGGGTGCCATCGTCGCTCTACTCAACGTCGCCCGTGCCCGTGATGACATCGGGTCAGCATTTGTCGATGACTTAGACCGCTTACTCAATCGACCATCCCTCAACGACGCGCTCGTTCTTCGCTGTCTCCGTCAGCTAGCGGTGAATGATCCAACCGCCGTCCTCAGGATTCAAGACGGAATCACTAATCGAATCACGCTCGACGATTCCGAGACTACTCAGGCTGCAACGGGATGCTGCGTCGAGCTTGCAAGTACAGATCCACAGACATTCGTCGATCAAGTTCCGATGCTCAGTGCCCTGCTCGACATCGAGGACGAGACGATTCGAACGAACGCGATCTATATCCTCTCGCAAATCGCCCACGAGTATCCAGAAGAGGTGAAGCCGATAGTCCCGCAACTGGTTGCGGGGATTACTGAACGCGATCAGTCGTACCAGACGAACGCGTTGTCGGCGCTCGGGGCAATAACCTCCGCGTATCCAGCCACTGCGAAATCAACCACTGAAATCTTGGCTGAGCTAACGTCTGCATCGGCGCTGAAGGTGCGTGCTAATGCAGCCGCTTTACTTGCCGATATCGCCAAGGAACATCCTGACGCCGTCGAGGACCATGTGCCGGCCCTGATTGAATGCTTCCACAGTGATGACGAATTTCTCTGTGGGAACGCTGCCTCCGCGGTTCTTCACGTCGGCGTTCATAATCGATCAGCCGTCGAGGAGGCGATTCCAGCTCTCATTGAACTCTTGGACGATCCCTCGCCAGTCGTCCGTCGAAACGCCTGCAAAGCACTCGGACAGCTAGACGCGACGGTCGCGCTCGTCCAGCTTCGCTCCGTTGCAGAATCCGACCCTGACGAGAAAGTCCGGAAATTGGCATCGTGGGCCATCGACGGGATATCGTAGCTTGAAGAGGTCGGTTCAAATCACCGCTTTACGACGGTTTCAGTCGCCGGCAGGCAGGTCGGGGTCGGCGAACTCGTCTTTGATATATACGACCGGAAGCCCCAACACGGCCCTGATGCGGTCGCGGTTTCCGTACATGTGCGACTTGTCCGAGGTCACTATTTTTCCAATGAGGTTTCGGTTGCGCTGGTGATTTGCATCGCACAGAATCACCTTGTCAACATACCCATCAACGAACCAAAGACGTCGATTCCGCTCTTCCTCGGTCCACTCACTTGTCGGGCCCCACGTGAGACGACTCTGAAGTTGGGCCCGTGTCTCCAGTGCATCGGTAATGATGGTATCGCAGAGCGCGTCCATCGCCTCACGTGCCACCTTACTGGTCACCTGCTGGTCGCCGATTTCGTCGCGAAGAAAGCTCCGAATATTGGGACGAATAATCTCTCGGATCAGACGCTGAGGAAAAACGTTCTCCTCGATGCGAGTGACAGCGATAAACTCGTCAACGAGCGTTTCCAGATCCAGTTCCTCATCGGCGCAACTTCGAAGTTTAATCCCTAAGTTGGTCTGTGCAGCCCGAATTTTCGAAAACTTATCGCCGAACCTCCCCTCATCGGTCTCCCAGCTCACCTCTGCCGAATCGAGGTAGTTCTCTGAGGTGCTGTTGCAGTATTCGTAAATCACCGCCCGACTCGTCGAGAGTGAGTTGTCGGTCTCGAAGAGTCGTTCGGCCTCGTCGCGCCATAGGTCGTGAAGGAACGTCACCCCGACGAGTGGGCCGGTGTCAAGGAAATAGCGTGACATAGAACTTATCCTGTCACCTCGAAATCGATGTAAGGCAAGACGAGTGCGTCTGCAGCTCTTCTCGAGGTCCTGTCGTCACGTGCGTTTGCTTCTGCCTTCTCGCGCTCCCAGCTACGAAGTAGAGAACGGAGCTGTCTCTTCGCATCGTCCAAGCTGTCGAGGCTCAACTCACGTTCAATCTGCTCCCGCGTCAGACCGTCGTTCTCACGAACCGCGAGCTCCATACAGAAGAGCCGCCAGAACGTCTTGGAATACTTCTTGGCTTCTTTGGGATCATACCCCGAAGAATCCAGCTCAGCGCTCATCAATCGGTACCAGATGTGAAGATCGTCCTCGTAGCCGGGGAAGGAGTCAGTTGGGAAGTCCTCAATAAAGTCGTACAGCGTCTCTCTCGTCGGTCCAGCATTCCGATCGAATGAGAGCGTCATCTGTGCCGAGTCTGCAGTCCCCAACTGCTTATCCAGTCGCCGGTAGTGTCGCTGTATTTCGTATGGCGCATCGTCGTACATCCGGTCGGTGAGTCCCTCGAGTCCGAGGTCGTAGTAACGTTCAAGCGCGCGACTTGCCGCTTGACGTCCCCGCCGAATTGTCCCTTCTGGTCTGTCGATGTCAGCAGCAGCGACGTCACAAATTACTGGATCGTCGTTTGGCTCGCCCCCGGTGTGAACGCCGGTATTAGCAGTCGCCGTCATTGTACCATACATATACCAGAAGGTCGGGATGTCGGTCGTAACCCGCTCACTGTCTAATTCCTCTTTCACGAAATAGAGCAGCTTGTGAACGGCCTTTCGGGAGAGGGGACTGTCGTACCTGTGTTCGTCGAAGAGAAGTGCAACCACCTCACTCACGCTCAGTTTCCCATGCATCGATTCGTCAACGTAGCATAAGAATTGGGCATTTATCTATGCTGTGGGTAGAGGAGAAACACTATCTATCAAAGAGTACGGATGTCCAGTAACTAAATGCCGATATACAATCACGAAGGAACGAGCGAGGCTAGCGGGGACAAGGGTGAAAAGTACAAGCAGGCGATAGAAGAGTACCTCCGCGCTCGGGGGTACAGCATCGAACGACGGTCGAATCATCACAGCACGACCGAAGATCTGGCCGCGGTCACCGTCGACGAGAGTTTCCACTATCTCAGCGGCGAGAAGGTAGGTGACGACGTCAAGAAGTTCGTACGGGTAGAGGCCAAGGGAACCAAGCTGTCGCGACTAGATGACGACTTTCTCACTGAGCTAGCTCGCGTTTTCATCGACTATTGTGAGCAGGACGGAGGATTCGAATACCACATTTATGCATCGTACCTCCAAGCCTTTGACAAGTGGGAGCGAATATTCGATCCCAGGACGAACACCCCGGAGTACATCAGTGACTACTTCGATACCCTGAGGGAGAGGCAGAAACTGAATGACGCCGAGGAAGCAGCCCTCCAAGACCTTGGAGTAGAAGACTTCGAGTGGTTTCTCGCCGATGTCTTCGTCCACCGCGCCAGCTGGAACCGCCTCGGACAGATGGCAGAGGATGAGCGGTCTGTGAATCGCTCCAAATGGGACTTCTACACCCGAGAGAACTCACCCTCGCGAGAAGCCGAGACTCTCGTCGCCAACTTCCTCCGTATTAGTGGGCTACCAGAATCGATCTACATCGGTGAAAACCTCGCAGACCATCCTGAGGACATCTACGCCGACAATCCTCGGCACCTGCCCATCTGGGTCGAGTCAGGCCTGTTCTACAGCCTGATTCCAATGGAAGAGATGCCTGACTCGCTCCGTCCGTTCGTCGATGGGGAGTCTGTTCAGAGCCGACCGTTCGTCAGCTGGCTAGAGAGTGAAGATACTGCTCCCAACGTTGCGAAGCGACTGTTCAACCGCGAGATACGACGACGCGCAGTCGACGGGTACGAAGATTGTAGAATGGTTCGCCACCAGTACGAGAATCGCCTGCTCTTCAAACACGAAGGCGGGGGATCTGGCGAAGAGGACGATTCTCCGGCAAAGACGAGGGTCGAGGGATGGGACGTTGCGATGGATTGGGGCGCATATACCGCCCATCGCTATGCGTCACCGGTTGTCAAGCAATATAAGGAGCAGTTCTACGTCTTCATCGACACTGGGTGGATGTTCTCACATTCCGGTCGCGGCACCAGCATTGTAAAAGGCGACACCGCCAGCAAACTCCATGACAAACTCCAAAGTAGCGGCCATTACCGTCCAAATAATCTGAAGGCACAATTCCGACAGTGGCGCGCATACCTCGGAATGGACGAATCACCACCGCTTGAGGAGGCAGGTATAGAGGATGACCCCCAACGACTGGAGTTCGAGCACGAAGAGGGGTTAGAGCTTCGCGTGCGGCCTCCGAAAGACGGCTCCGAACGGGAACTTCTCATGCAACGAGGTGTGGACGCGTACTGATGTCTGGGTTCAGAGTGGATTACCTCTCGGAGCCGGAACTCGTCTTCGCCGGTGGCAATACGGCGAAGGACCCGCGGAGCGGACTGCTGAAGTACGGGCCCTGTCCACCGCGTGACGGCTCTATTCATGAGGTGGTACGGGTTGGACTGATTGGTGATAGCTGGTCTATCTCGGCGATGCGAGATCTGCTTGAGGACATGCGTTATGGGATCCTTCCCGAGGGAGACGACCGACAGCGGTGGAATCAACCGTTCCCGGGACTCGGCCCTAACTCTGAGCTCAAGATGTCGTTCGATCAGCGTCCGATGTGGCGGGGCGAAATCGAACATGATGACATCGACTCACTGAGCGACGTCCGCGATGATGCCGACCGTGTTGAGATGGCATTGGATTACATCAAGTACCAGATAGAGGGCGTCTGCTCGACAACCCCGAGCCCGGACGTCGTCATTGTAAGCATCCCGGAAACCCTCGCTGAGCTGTTCACAGAGGGCAAGAAAGCAGATACCATTCGGACGGCCGACACCGACTTCAGAAGCCGCATCAAGCTCCTGGGGATGCTTAATCAGACTCCGACACAGCTCATCGGCCCCAAGACCCTCCGCGGAGAAGATGTCCAACCACGTCGAGAGGTAGCGTGGAATCTCGCAGTGGGTCTACTCTACAAGGCTCGAAGAGGACGACCATGGAAGCTCACTGAGCTAAAATCGAACACCTGCTACGCCGGCATATCCTTCTACGATGAGCGCGGGACGGATCCGGACACTAGAGCGTCAATCGCGCAGGTGTTCATGGAGACCGGAGAGAATTTCGTCATCCGTGGCGACCCGGTCACCGACATCGCCAGTGATGCCGATACGGGACGGACACATCTGTCGGCTGGAGATGCCGAGCAGCTAATCCAAACCATCTTGGAGCGGTACGGCGACCGAAGGCAGGATCGCCCTGACCGGTTGGTGATTCACAAGTCCTCCAATTTCTGGGAGCAGGAGACAGAAGGCTTCAAATCTGGCTCCGAAGACGTGAGACAGCGAGACTTCATTACCATTCGAGAGCATCACCCAATTCGCCTCTTCAGCAACACGCAGTACCCGCCTCTGAGGGGTACAGTCGCCCTGCCACCGGGGAGAGAAGAGTACTACCTCTACACGAAGGGATTCATTCCAGAGATTTCTGCGTACGCTGAGTCCGGCACTCCAAACCCAATCGTCGTCCGTCCTCATGAGGACGTGAATGCTACCTCGTACCGGGAAATCTGTGAGGAGATACTCTCGTTCTCGAAGCTCGATTGGAACAGCTCTGACTTCTGCAAGAAGCTCCCCGTGACAGTCGGGATCGCTGACGCTGTCAGCGACATTCTCGCAGAACCCATGGCACAGAACCTACCCGACGGGGCGTTCCCGTACCACTACTACTATTACATGTGACCTCGCTCGCTAGAAGTTTCGTTGGAACAGAATAAGGGCAACTGACAAAGGAACACGTAAGTTCGTTGGCAACCCGCCCTACCGTTATGACGAGTTCTCTTATCACTGCCTCTAACGTCACGGCTTTGGGTCTCCTGTGTGATTTAGCTGGGGCAATTCTACTTGGTCCGAACATTGTTCGGCAAGCGTACAAAGCCGCACAGGTGCGCAAACAGCTACAATATGAAGGCTATGATCCGAATGATGTCATGACATCATTTTATCTAAACGATGAGCCAATCGAACATGAATCGCTCAAATCGTCGGAACAGCAACTTCGGGAGTTTGAGCGTGAATGGCTCTTACCAGCTATTGGGCTGGTGCTCCTCTGTATAGGATTCACAGTGCAACTCATCGGGACTGTGTTCCTGTAACGAGTTCAATCGAAAGCTGCAATCGACCAGCTGGCTTCCATACTAGATAGTATGATTAACCAACATCAAGCCCACCTACCATTACTTGTTGGTTAACTTCTCGTCTTAAGATAGATTTTGCAGTTCAAATCAGAGGTTCGCACCGAAACAGCCATACGCCAGTAGTTTACCGAGAACCAGGTGGCTTCAGAATTTTGCGAGACACAACCTCGGAGGATGGAAATGATGCGTGCCTTCTGTTCGTCCAACTTTGCTGTGAAAGAGGAGCTATCTTGCGGTTCTGATTTCTACCACTCAGAAAACTTTTCTGGGAGACATCCCCTGTGACGGTCTACTAACCGCCAGACGAAAGCATGCCCATCTTCAGACATCGTGAAAATAAGGCACGTGTCATGCCCCTAACTCCGAAACTCTGGAGACTCGCACAACCTCGGAGGATGGAAATGATGCGTGACTTATTTACGGCATAGTTCGGCGTGAAGCAGCCACTCAGTACGCTTGCGGGTATATCGCTGAGTTACTTTGTCACCATTACGCACATCCGAGTGTTTATACTGTGCTAAACCCGCATCACACATATGACCGGGAGTGGCACTGTCGAACGGATTTTTATCGCACCTGAAGCTGAAGCGGAGATGGAAGAACAAACAGATGTTGAAGCAGTTGCTGGAAAGGGACTCCGGGATGATCGCTACTTTAGCGAAATTGAGACGGGAACCTTCGTTAGCTGGAAGCCAGATGAGGAACGCCACGATGGGTACGACCTCACATTAATCGAACAAGAGGCTGTAACAGCAATCGAACGTGAAGCAGGAATCGAACTCGCACCGGGAGAACACCGACGAAACATCGAAACCAGTGATGTCGCACTCAATCATCTCGTCGGACAACGATTCCAAGTCGGTGACGCTATCTGTCGAGGGGATCGACTGTGTGAACCGTGTGATCATCTTCAGCGCATCACTCAAGACGGCGTATTGCAGGCACTCACTCACCGAGGTGGGCTCCGGGCAGATATTCTCGAAGATGGAATGATTCGCCCCGGAGACGTAATCGAACCGCTCGAATAATCCGCACTCTCTCGTTTAGAAATAGTGGCTCTGTCGCAATTCTATTAGATAGACACCTTTCCTGCCGAAACAGGTGGTAGATCGGTGTGTGAACTTTCGAAGGACACCTATCCGAGTCACGTCAGTCCGTCTCTCCCTAATAAGACCGCCTCCACTTTGTGAAGGTGCTCATGGAGCGTTGATGTGGTGATCTCCAATTCGTCCGCCAATTCGCCAGCCGTCGTTTCCTTCGGGTACTCGTAGTATCCCTGCTCACGAGCAAGTTGGAAAACCTCTAACTGACGCTTCGTGAACTGATCCACTGGAAGTGTGGTCGGCACAGTTCCACGGCTCTGCCGCTTCATGCTCCGCACATTAATCTCCGCGTTCATCTGCTCACGGACTTCATCAAGTTTGACTCGAACCGTCCTCCGGTCGTGGTTCGTTACGAGACTCCAATACTCCCGCCCACCTCGAATATCGATCGGTCCTGTACATACGAATCCACGAGAGGTGAGTGGCTGACTGATCTGCTTTCGTCCATCATGAACAACAAGGAGTTCGCGCGTTGCATTTCCCGGCTTCGGTATCGAGGCCTGCTGGAAGCCAGACGCCATTTGGGAAACTGAATGAACATGCTCAGACGCACGAATGGTTTCGATTCCCTTTGTAACGAATTCATGATCGTCCGCGTAGATTGTGAAAAGTGTCGCAACCTTGCCGCCAGTCATATAGATTCCATAGCCGAGAATCCCGACATCGAGACGCTCCGTAATCTCGATTTCCCAGCAATCAGGGTACCAGAGGTCAATAAATACCTGGAGCGCTTCGTCAGACTGCTCAGGAGACGCCATCGTATCTGATCGTAGTATCGAATATTTTCCACACCCAGATAACGGTTTTGTGAACGGAAGAACAGTCAATGTTCGACCGAATTAGTCGTCGTGTTGCTCGAAGACGGCCTCAGCGAGCGTGTTCTTGTGGCCTTCGTTCGGGCCACCGGCAATCGTGAGGAGTTTCGCGTCACGCAGATACCGTTCGATGTCGTGTTCCGTCGTGTAGCCGATACCGCCGTGGAGTTGCATCGCCTCGCTAGCGTTGTCCACGGCGGCCTGTGTGGCATTGATTTTCGCCATACTGAACTCGCGTGTGACGTCGTGTCCGCGATCTGCACGGTCGGCTGCACGAAGGGTAAGTAACCGGGCGGTATCGACTCGTTCGGCCATCTTGCCGACTTCCCAGCCGATTCCTTGGAAGTCGCTGATGTGCTGACCGTACTGTTCACGACTGCTCGTGTAGGCCACCGTGTCTTCGAGGGCAGCGCGGGCGATACCGACGCCCCGAGCGGGAACATTCACGCCAGTCTGTAGACCTCCACGCTGGACGTAGCCTTCACCCTCTTCGCCGATGAGTCGATCATCGGAAACGTGAACGTTCGAGAGGGTGACGCGCGGGGACTTCACGCTGTTCGCGCCCAGCGTCTCCCACACTGTCTCGACGTTGAAGTCGTCGGTCGGCACGAGAAACGCGCTGATGTTGTGTGGCGCGTCCTCCTTAGGGCCGGTCTTCGCGTACGTGAGAACGTAATCCGCGTCGAGGAAATTCGTCACCCATTGCTTGTGACCGTTGAGTATCCACTCGTCTCCATCACGTTCGGCGGTGGTCTCCATCTCCAGCTTGTTACTCCCTGCGTTCGCCTCACTCAACCCGAGTGCGCCGACAGTGTCGAACGATGCCATTTCAGGGAGGAGTTCCTCGCGCTGAAGTTCAGTTCCAAAGCGTTCGACAACTTCCGCAACCCCCAGATGAAGTCCGATGGTGCTCGCCACAGACATGAGTCCAGCCGATAGCTCTTCAGTCATCAACGCGAGTTCCACGGGGCCTTCACCTCGGCCCCCGTACTCTTCTGGAAGCGTCACACCTGTCAAACGACGTTCGCTGAGTTCGTCGAAAATCGCGCTCGGATACTCTTCCTCTCGGTCAAGATATTTGGCCTCCGGTTCAATCTCCTCTTTTGTGAATTTTCGAACCTCATCTCGCAGCGCCCGTTGATCCTTGGTCAGGTCGAACCTCATGTGTCATGGGTTCGCCCCCGATCGAGTAAACATGGAACCTGCTATAGCAGGTGATTGCGAGTGAGAAAGCAAACAGCGAACTTTCGGAATTGCAGCCACTAGTGCCGCGAGCGGACGCATGCGCCGTATTTCTATTTTCGGCTGTCACATCTGGTGGACAATCGACCCGCTTGCGGATCGGGCCGACCGGGAGGATAAGGGGAACGTGCGCCTACGGTAGCGCCTTCCGGAGGTCCTCGCAGAGGTCATCGGGGTCTTCGAGGCCAACAGATACCCGGACCAACGTCTCGGGAATCTCCGCTGAATCCTCACTACGACTGAACTCGTCGGGGAGCATTAGTGACGGTACCTCAACAAGGCTCTCAACCCCGCCGAGACTGGCTCCCGGCGTGAATATCTCAAGTCCCTCGACGAACGCCTCAAGTTCGATGAGTGTTCCATCGAACTCGAAGGACAGCATCCCGCTGTGTCCCGACATCTGCTCACTCGCAAGATCGTGTTGCGGGTGGCTTTCGAGACCCGGATAGTGGACACGAGCGACCCGATTATGGCTTTCGAGGAACTGGGCAACTGCCATCGCATTCCTCTCGTGATGTTCCATCCGGGCGGGCAATGTCTTGATACCTCGCGAAACGAGGTAGCAGTCGAACGGTGACAGCATATTTCCAAGCCCAACCCGCTGTGCGAACGATAATTGCTCGAAAATTCCATTGTCGTCAGTAATAACGGCACCGCCTATCGAGTCAGAGTGTCCGTTGAGGTACTTGGTGGTGCTGTGAACGACGATGTCGGCACCCAGATCAAGTGGGGCTTGGTAGTATGGACTCGCAAAGGTACTGTCCACGCCGAACAGAGCATCGTGGTCATCGGCGATGTCGGCTATCGTTTGGACATCGCACAACCTAATCAAGGGATTCGACGGGGTTTCAGCCCAGATTAGGTCAGTGTCCGCGTTGACTGCATCGGCGACGTTGTCGGGGTCACGGGCGTCAACAAAGTCGATGTCAACGCCGAGATGTCCGGCCATGTGTTCCGTGAGCAGCTTTTCGGTTCCGCTATAGATGGAATCCGAGGAGACAACGTGGCCTCCCGGGGGGACTAGCGATAGCATTGTCGTTGATGTGGCGACCATTCCAGAGGCGAACGCCAACCCATGCTCGCCGTTTTCAAGGCGAGCCAACTGCTCTTCAAGAGCTGCCCGTGTCGGATTGCTCTCGCGCGAATAGTCGTGTTCATTGGCATCCTCTCCGCTTGCCCACTCGAACGTAGTCGAGAGGTGGATCGGCGGGACGACGTCGTTCGTTCCATCTCTGTGAGGATGCGTTTCAATTTCAGCTGCGCCGACTGCGATGGTTGCGAACCGATTCCGGTCAGATTGGTTATTGTGTCGTGTCATTGAGTACTCACCATGATGCTCCACTCGGTTCTGAGATAGAGGGATGTTCATAGGAATGTTCTCCGTCGTGAGGGATAGGCGTGAAGTTCCCGGCGAGGGTGGCCAGAAACTCAACCCCGATTTAGGCGTGAGTCGGCGAGTCGTTGGTTGCTAACTGTGGTACGCTCAAGGGGAAGCATCTTGTTCGCCGAGACAAGTGAATAGCCCAGATGTATTTGGTAACGTTCCGCCTCGCTCCCGGTGAGTACGATGCTGAGTTTCACGAGTTGAACGACGCGATACAAGCGGCTGCCGAGGACACAGAGGGATATCTAGGTAAGCAGACGTGGCATGCACCGGATAATGAGGAGGTTCTTGTTGTTTACTACTGGGAGTCGTTGGACGCGATCGAATCGTTTGGAGCGGATGCGGACCACAAACACGCGAAACAGCGGTGGACAGAGTGGTACGATGCGTATGAGGTCACTGTTACAGAAGTTGTTGAGACATATGGGAGTGGATTCGGTGACGATGCGAGCCCACTCGTGTAGGGGGATTACCGACTGGTTTGATTAATGGAGTCTACAAGCAGATAACGAGTACCTCCCTGCATCGACCAATTCAGTTGCCCTGATCGAAATGCTCTGCTCCTGCAAGATACGTGCCCTGTATGTAGCGGATCGTCACCAATCAAAAAGAGCCATCACCATTGTTCCACATCTGCTGGTAAGACTATCTGATGGAACAGCGTGGCCGCCGATTAACCGATGCATTCGTTGCTGCTCTCGAACTCCGCAAATACCTCCGTGAAGGGACAGCCTTCTGCGATGCGCTCACCGACCTCGACCTCCAGATCGAGACGCTCGAAGACGCCTACCCAGAGTGGCATCCCGCGTCGTACCCATTCTACGGGATGCTCAAGCTCTTTATTTATCTGGAAGTCACTGGAGACAGCTATCGGTCTCTCACACGCTATCCAGAACTTGCCGACGTATTCGGTCTCGATCAAATTCCTAATGAGTCAGTCATCTCTCGAACGTGGCGCAATCGCTTTGACGACGATGTTCGTGGGTATGTCACTGCCAGTGCACACTGCTTAGTCAAGGAAGTCCACAACGAGAATCTCTCAGTCCCCGAAGTCCGGCCACTGGAGGAAGTCAAGCAGTCATCAGAGGAGACTACTGACTCGGCTGAGAATACTACCGAATTCTCTGATGACGAGATCTACCGTACAACCCGTCTCGCTCGTGAGCACGGCTTCGGTCCGTTCGACTCTGAGAGAGCTCACAACGCGACGTATGAAGACACGCAATTCTTTGAGCTTCAGACGTTTATTGGGATGGTCGGCTGTGGTACTCCACAGGGTGCGGCCCGGTTCAAGTTCCGACGAGGCAAAGAGTACGGTCCCCACGGAGACACCCACCTCCGAGCCGTCAAGCAATTTGTTCCTGAGAGCCTACTTGATGGATTTCAACAGGCGACAGAACGGTTGCTTTCGGCGATTCAGTCGGAGTCTTCGTTTCGCCGTCCTGTCACCGTAGCGATTGACATCACGACCATTCGCTACTTTGGGAACGTAGAGGGAATGCCGATGGTGAGCGGGACGAAGGACGGCGAAGGTCGAGCATTCAAGTTCGCCACGCTCTCGATTGTCGGGTGGAACATCCCGCTTACCCTTGCTGTCGAACCTGTTCGTGAGAGTTCCTCGTGGGACGAGAACCCACTGAATCGGGTTCATCGTGTCGTCCGACGACTCGTTCGACGCGCACAGGAGCACGTGCCGATCGAGATGGTACTGTGCGACCGAGAGTTTGACTCGAAAGCGGTGTACCAGACGCTCTCGAACCTCAATGTGAACTACCTCATTCCGAAGCGGATTCACAGCACCGAACGCGAGAACATAGAGACGATGAATGAAGATGGGCAAGAAGTCGCAGTTGAATCGGCCTCTGTCCACGTTGATCACGGTTCGCACGCGATGCAGTTTCTCTACGTGCCCTCGAAGAAAGGAGGGGGGACAACGGTCTTTGCGACGAACCTCTCAGTCGGCTCCAAGGAAGCTGAGACGTTCTGCCGCCGCTACAGTCGTCGCTGGCAAATCGAGAACGAGTACAAGAGCATCAAGAACGACTTCTTGGCGAAGACCTCCTCGAAAGATTACCGAGTGCGGTTGTTCTACTTCGTGTTCGCGGTGCTATTGCACAATATCTGGCGGCTCACTGATTTCCTGTTGAAGGCTGGTATCGGTGGTGAAATGGATTATGCGCCGATTCTGACCGCTGGTGAGTGCGTCGAATTGGTCTGCTCGGCACTAATCCCACCTGACTAACGCTCTATACCAGTTCGGACTGCCTGTTGTGAGTGGCGACACTCTGCGTGTGGTCGATTTTTAGGCTGTTTTCGCGCATTCAATGGCGTCCCTCCGAGAACGGTAGCTGGTTCAACACCGCTGTGGCCTGTCCGAACCACGAAACGCCCCAGAAATGCACCAAAATAGCTCATCCTCCGAAACTCTGAACTTCCACCATTCAAACTCTGTATAGCTACATATAATTTATAAATAAGAATATTGCCGTTATGGCCTGTGTATCCTTCGATATAGGAAGAATCCGGGAATTCTGATTCACTGTGTATTATCGAAGTTGTACACAGTAGATTTACGTGGGTCGCCGCCGTCGGTCGAGCACGAACCATGGAACCCGACGAGGGCGACGCTACACCCGGGGGAACACCAGTCGAGACTGCCATCCAGCAGTACCTCGACAGCGTCGAGGCTGGCAACTCCAGGAAGAACTTCGCGTCGACCCTCGCGACGTGGCGCACCTGGCTGCGCGAGGAGCGCAGTGTGACGAGCCTCGAGGACCTGGACGTCCTCGACTGTCGACGGTACGCTCGCCATCTCAAAAAGCAGGCCCGCGACGGCGATTTGAAAGCGAGTACCGCGACCACCTACTACGCGTACGTCCGCGCGTTCCTCACGTTCTGTGTCGCCGACGAGCTCCTCGATACGAATCCGGCCAAAGCGAAGCGTGCTACCGACGAGCTCCCCGAGGATCTCGGTGACGCCGACCGGCAGTTCTGGCGGGAAAAGGAGCGGCGGGCGATCATGCGCTACGTCGACGAACGTGTCGACCACGCCCTTGACGAGGAAGCGGACGTGAGTCGTAATCGGGCCTTTCGCGACCGAGCAATCGTCTATCTCCTAGGACTCTCAGGCGTTCGCGGCGCGGAGGTGTTCGCTGAACCCTCGGACGACAAGCGCAACGGCATCACCTGGGGAGACATCCAACTCGACGCCGGTGCAGTCCGCGTCCTCGGGAAGTCACGAGAGTACGAGTATGCACAGCTGCCCGAGCGGGCCGCCACGGCATTAGAGCGGTACAGGACTGTCCTTGATCCCCCAACCAACGAGTGGCCGGTCTTTCCCAGCGGGCACGCTCCGTCGAAATATCGCGCCGTTCGCGAGCAGCTGGCCCACGAGGGAATTTCGGACGACGAGATCGAGACCATCCTCGACGACAGTGATATCGACACAGTGCTCCGAGAACATGAGGTCGTCCCACCAGCGCTCTCGACGAACGGTGCTCGCAACCTGATGAAGCGGCTGTGTGAGGACGCTGACCTTGACGTCGACGGTGACTACCTGAAGCCACACGGTGCTCGTCGAGGGCTCGGCCACGAACTTTACGCGAGTGGCCACGCTGAACTGGCCCAATCAGCGCTCCGACACGCGAGCATCGAGACAACCCACGAGTCGTACTCCGACATCCAGGCAGCAGAGACGGCGAAGCAAGTCGACGATCTCCTCGGGGAGTGAATCAACCAACGCGTGGATGCAGCAGTAGGGCGTTGGTTTAGGAGGCATCGGAACCCTAATGTTAATCCTAATATTAAGATTATGGTTATTAGTTGCCTTTGGAGGGGCCCGAGAGAATCCAGAGACGTACCTGAGGAAGTCCCATATAAAGCATGGTGCCCGTATTATCTGAATCTGGCTCTACTCCTCCTAGAAATCGATAACACAGGTTAGACCCTATATGTCCTCCCGGGTTTATATCAATCATATGGGTCTCAGAGACCTGATCAAACAGCGGCGGAGTAGAGTTCTCCCCGAAGAAGTGGGAGACGCAGCGGCAGACGTCATTCCGGGATTCTTCATCGAAGGCCAAGTTGCTCCGAAGTACAGAGAGCACCTGCTGGAGAGCTATCGGAAGCGCGATGGGAATCCACCGAGGCGAGATGACAACGGACATCTCCGCTCGATTGATGAAACACGGATGGACAGGGCCTGGAACGATGTTGCCGAGGCTATGGATCGAAGTGAAGGTGACATTCGAGCCTGTGTTCTCAACATATACGAGGATGCTGGCGAGTATGAAACCAAACCGGCCCGCCTCCGTCACGATTTTAACGAAATACTGACTCGTGCCGCGACTGAAATCGAGGATTGAGCCTGCCACGGCGTCCATCACTGTCGAGCCCTACCTGCTTCCTGTTCACACGTAGCCTTTCGGACAGAGGAACTCCAATTGAGGGAGCATGATTAATCTTAAGAATAAGGTTAAACCTTTGAGAATAGTAATCGGGTGAAGTGGACTGGACCATCAGTAATTCAATACTAGCCGTCCCAGTGAACGACAAACCAGTATTGGTCTACAGCAGCACTAAGTAGTAGACGACCTGTTTTAATCTTATTCTTAAGATTAGGTTTCGTGGTTTGAGTCGTCTCTTCTCGCAGTCCCACTCGAGACCCACCAAAATCTACAAGAGTATCGGTAGCTAAGAGCGACCATGGTAGCCCTCAGCGAACAAACATTGGGGATGGAGCTTACAGTCCCATTGCCGGTGCCGAACAGCCGGCTATTCCGATACGCAGCAACAGGCGACATCCTCACACTGCTCGCCAACAACCCACATACACGGTTCAGCATCAGGGACATCCGACGGGCGACTGATCACAGCCCGAGCAGTGTGACCGATACAGTCGACCTGTTAGCTGAAACCGACCTCGTCCAAATTACACGAGAAGGGAACAGGAAGCTCGTCCAGATCAATCGCGAGCGCCTCACAAAGCCAGACGACCCGGTTCTCCAGATCCCGCAGTCCGAGTTCCACGATCCGGTTCGAACCCTCGAGGAGAGTTTGCGCAGTCGGGTCGACAATATCGCCGGCATCCTCATCTTCGGCAGCGTCGCCCGTGGCGAGGCTGACCGTTCGAGCGACATTGACTGCTTTGTACTCGTCACCGATGAGAAGGCGACCGCCCAGCGAATCGCTCACGAAGTCGCACGCGACTTGGAGGAACAACGGTTCGCTGGCGACCGCTACCAGTTCCAGGTCCTCGCCGAATCAATGGAGAGTGTTACCAACATCGGCGATCGACTCCGCGAGATCTTCACTGAGGGTATCGTTCTCTACGAAACTGAGGAACTCCAAACGGCCAAGCAAGAGGTCCTGACGAATGGACAGTAGTTACGTCGAAGACGCACTCACGGACGCCCAGCGATCGTTCGAGCGTGAGCCAGCCCACAAAGAATCTGGACTCGACACCGACGACGACGCACTCCTGCAGCTCCGGAAGGCATGTCGTCTCCTCGATGCTGCCCGTTTCCTGCGGACACAGAACGGATACTATACCGTCGTCATCGAAAGTTCGTTCATCGCCATCGAGCGCAGTATTCACTTCTATCTACTCCACGCGACAGGGATGGGCAGCACCGAGTTCGTCACTCACTCTGATGTCTATGAACGTGGCGCCGAGGCGAACTTGTACAGCGAGTCGTTGGGAAACCAGTTCCTCCAACTCTGGCGGGAGAACCGCTCGAAAACCTACTATCGACAAGCCGTCGGTGGAGAAACACAGGCCGACGCCATGCTCGAGCTCGCGACCGCGGTTCATCAGTATATTCTCGACTATCTTTCCATCGGCCACGAGTGCATCTGCAATCGAGGTTGATAAGCTTAAGTCTAATATTAAGATTAATCAGTCAACTTCGCCCTCTTGAGTCGATTCTGAGGATAAAATAGGTCGAGGCGAGTGTCGGTCGCACGATGTCTTGGGGATTGCATATGAGTGAGAGAACCAACGGAACAGGTCTATTAGAGGTCGGTTGGCGGAAGGAGGTCACAGAGGATGGGTGCTTGTTCGAGGAGCGAGTCGAAGAGGCGTTCAGTAGGCCGATATAACGCATGATGTTCATCAACGGTGTAAGTGGACTCCTCATCCTCTGTCCGAGAGAGGAAGTCGCTGTCGAGAAGCGGAGCTAGCGTAGCATCTAGCGCAGCACCGGTACGCCCAGACTCGACTTCGAGTGTATGACGTGGAAATTGGGAAAGAAAACTGCGGGTACAGCAGCCTAGCACGTGGGCACGCCGGACAGCGAATAACTCATTGAGTGCAGTACGATGGGTGCGTGTCCAATAATCGTCGAGCCTGACGTAGGTGCGGACAATCGGAGAAAGGTCATTGAGGGTGCCATTTGCGTGGACAATGCCGAGATCGTTGAGGGCGTGTTGGTCGTGGGTGTCAAGAGACTCACCGAGCGGATGGAGGACAGTTTGGAGTGCATCGTGGTACCGCGACGTTAGAAATTCGCCAGCGACGACATGGGCGTTGCCGATATTCCGGGTTGGGTGGATTGCCTCGTGGTGATCGGGATCGCGATGGTCAACATGGGTTCGTGGGTAGGTCATGTAGCACCCCCCACAACGAGGCGTCAGGCATTAACACTCCGAGCGTCCAAGAATGGCGATATTAGTTCCCCAATCTGAACCGCTGTTGAACACTTAGCTATCAACAGGCGTCGAAAGAGCGTCGAAGGGAAGCTGCTACTGAACGGTCGGAGCGGATTCCAAGCCAGAAACAGCCTTCACGATATCAGTCAGGGCGTCCCGTGAGAGGGGGTCGATCTCTTCGCGAACGCCGTCGACTGTATAGAGAATCGATGCCGAAATCTCACGCTCAGGATACAGCTCCCGAAGTACGTGATAGTAGACACTGAGTTGTTTTCGGTACTCGGCTTCCGCGTGCCGACCACGGTCGGTCTTGTAGTCGACCACTTCGATGCGGTCGGCTCGAACGTGAACGAGATCGATAATCCCGGAGATCATCACGCGAGTCCCGTCGACGTCCAGCGGAAGGTAGGCGTCCTCCTCGACGAGCAGGTCGCCCGACAGGCCATCGAGAAACGACATCACGTGCTGTTTGTCGTCCCATCCGGGGTCATCCCGATTCAGTTCTACATCATCGCCGCGCGCGTACGCTTCCGCAAAATCGTGGACGTCGGTGCCGAACGCCTTCCCCATACCATCGTCGACGTCCTCGAAAACGTCCTCACGCATCAGTGAATGCGGTGAGTGTCCGACCGGTCCCTCCGGTGTCGGTACCGTAATCAGCAACTCTGTCTGCTCGGTGTCGTCGACGGTGTCTGCATCGGGTTCAGTGTCCCACGCTTCGATTTCAACCGGGAGTTCTTCGAGGAACGTGTTTGGGTCCTCCCCGGCCGAGAAGATCACGTGGCTCTCGGCGCGCGTAATTGCCACGTAGAGCAGTCGGCGCTCCTCGTCGTACTCCCTGGGTAAACACCGGCGGAGGACGTCAGTCCGCCAGTCATCGTATACGTGAGGAAGGCCGTCAGCCTCGGCGTAGCGTTTCCGCTGTCGGAGTCCGACCGGATCCTGAAACGTAATCGTTCCACTCCCGCCGCCCGACGGCGGGAATCGCCCACTGTTCATGTTGGCGAGCACGACGATAGGATGTTCGAGCCCCTTCGCTGCGTGAATCGTCTGGACCGTCACTGAGTTTGCACCGGCGTTCGCATGAACATCGTGGGTACTGCCCGCTTCGATGCCGCGCTGGATGAACCGGATAAGGTCTCCCCGAGTCAGTGTCGTCGCGGTGTGCACTGACTGAATCGTGTGGAGAACGACGTCGGCCGTAGCACCGTCGTACCCGTAACGCGAGAAGACGCGTTCGGCCACCCCGCCGAGCGTCTCCAGTTCTGCCAGCTTCTCGCGGAACGAGCTCATGTTCTCGGGATACGCCTCAGTCTCCAGGACGTGCTTGATCTCATCGAGTGCGTAGCCTGCTTGCTCGAGGACGACCGCCCAGCCGCGGTCGGTGTCGGATTCGAGGATGCGGAGCCACGCTAGCAGTAACTTCGCCTGAGGCGTGCGGAACAGCTCGATCCCGCCCTCGTACGCCATCGGCAGTCCGTACTCCTCGGCGGTCTGCAGCAGGTCGCGGCCGAACTCTCGTGTTCGCGTGAGAACTGCGACGTCTCGATACTCGGGCGTCCGAAGCGACCCGTCATCGGCCTCAACCTGGTAGGCATCGTTGCCGACGATATCCTGAATCTTCGCGACCACCGACTCGTGTTCCTCTGGGCTCGCGATCGCTTCGATCTGGGTGTTCTCGTGTTCGGTGTTGGTCGAGAGTGAGACGATTCGATCCTGGATGGCCTCGACATCGACGTTGTCCCGGTTCGCCGCCGGAACGAGTAGCCCGTGCTCCGAGAAGTCGAGGATCTCCTGGGTGGAGCGGTAGTTCTCGATAAGCTCGATGGTGTGAATGGGACGGGTGTCGAAGGTGACCCGTTCGTGGTCGGCGTTCAGTTCGTCGACGAACCGATTGAGTCGGTCCTCGAAGGCAGTGATGTTCTCGACTTCGGCGTACTGGAAGCCGTAGATGCTCTGCTTCCAGTCACCGACGACACAGAGGTTGTTTGTCCCCGCGAGCAGCAGCGTCAGCTTGAACTGAATCTCGCTGGAGTCCTGGAACTCGTCAACCATCGCGTAGTCGAACGCAATGGATTCACGAAGCGCGTGGTCCTCACAGAGCAGGATGAACGCGAACAATTGGAGGAACCCGAAGTTGAGGTAGTTCCGGCCGAGCGCGAATTCGAGGTACTCGTAGAAGACGTCGTGGACGAATGCCTTGAGTCCCTCGCGGTCAGCGTCGAATACCATCCGAGCGACGGCATCGGGGACGCGCTTCGTGCCCTGCCCGCGAATATCGGCCTTCTCAGGGGCGTTTGGCAGGTAGCACTTGTTCTTCCCATAGCGATTGAGCTTCGATCGAAGCTGTGACTGCTTGCTCCCGCCATTCTGTGGCTCATTTACCTCATCGAACAGCGATTTGAACGCCTCAAAGTTGCCGTCGAGATACCGTTCGCCGTTCCGATACCAGCCGTCGGCTGTCGGGAACACACCCTTCGAGGCGAGTTGTGAGACGAGTCCGAGGAGTTCCGTCGGGTTCGAGACGATGCGGAAGTAGTCATCGTACTCGGGGTGGTCGTCGCTGAACCGGTCGATGAACTCTCCGAACAGGGCTTCCTCGACGAGGTCGTCTTCGACGATGCGCGTCGAGCCCGTGATGCGGTCGTCGATCCCGAGGTGCGTCGGCGCGGCATAGCCGTGCTCCTGGAGGAGATCGTGGCAGAGCGAGTGGAACGTCTGAATCGGCGCGTCCGCGAGATCGCGCATTCCGTACTCGCAGTGGCCGACGATCCGGTCCTTCATCTCGGTTGCAGCGTTGTTCGTGAACGTCACCAGCAGCACGTCCTCAGGGGCGACATCGTCCTCGTCGACGATGTTCGCATAGCGGCGCGTGATGGTGAACGTCTTCCCCGTGCCTGCGCCGGCGTCAACGAGGTATAAGCCGTCGGTGCTGTCGATGAGGTCCTGCTGTTGAGGGTTGGGATCATTGACATCCTCCACCCGCCTAGAAGCGGGGGAATCCTCGCGCTCGGAATTTGGCATTAGCGCCACCTCCGACGCGAGCGACTTTCTCCTATCCGTGGATACTCTGGTCTGTGCGCACTTCTTTGGGACTTTCGTGAGGGTATGATTTCCCCGACCATTCGTGGTCGTCCCACTCGAATCGCACGGGCCGTGCCATCGGCCTCGTTACGTTTGTTTGCCGTCTCAGGAACGATTCTGAGGCTACGAGATCGGCGTGGCCTTCGAACCCACATGAACACGTGAGTGTGTCCTGATGCCGAATCGTATCCGTAATCGAACCACAATTCGGGCACGTCTGAGTTGTCCACGCTTCCGACCGAACTTTGACTGAGATACCGTACTCCTCGGCGGTACAGGCCAGTCGATCGATGAACGCGCGGAACGCCCAGAAGTTGTGCGTCTTTGCGTTCGTCCGTACCGACCAGTGCGTTTCCAGCACGTCCGTGAGATCGCCGACGAACACCGTCGATACACCGTCGTTGTACAGACGTTCTACCAAGTCGCGCACTAGTGCGTTCTGTGCATGGTCGCGACGTCTCGTCCGTTGCCGGAACAGCTGCCGAATTCGATTCGAAGAGTATCGACCGTCGCGCAGCTTCGATTGCAAGCGAGCGATTTCCCGAGTGGTGTCGCGAAATCGCTCGAACAGGTCGCGCCCTTCGTACAGATACTGCTGGCCAGTTGTGGTCGTGCAGGCGACGAGGTTGTTCGCACCAATATCCAGGGCGGCTTCTTCTGAAGCCAGTGGTGAATCCAGTCGAGAATCTTCCGCGGTGACTGGTTGAAAGGCCCTGAATTGGTCCGAAGTCTCGTCGTAGAACAGTTCCAACCGACCTTGTTCGCCATCCCACTTCGGATCGCCCGCCACCTCGAGTCGAAGGCGCTCGGTGTACCCGAGGCCGTACTCCTCCTTGAGTTCCTCCCCGACCGGGATTTCGAGGCGCGAGCGGTCGCCGGTTTCCAGCGTGTACTGGTCGTTTCGGATGCATGTTTGCAAGGTGCGACCGTCGTCTTCGTTGCCCCAGTAGCCGGGTGGGGAACACTGCTTGCCCTTCTCTTTGAGCGAGAAGAACGATTTCCACGCGCTCTTGCTCTTGCGGATAAGCTGTTGGGCGGTGGCAGACCCGAGTACGCCGACGTACTGTTTGCGATAGTCGTCGGTGTCCCAGACGCTTTTGCCCTCGAAGTAGTTCTGGCGGCGTTCGTATGTGAGTTCGTTCCAGAGACTGGCAGAGGCGTCCAACAGATCGTGTAGCAACTCCGCATCCTGTTCGGAGCGGGGTCGGACGACGAACGTATTGGTCCGCCTCATATCTCGCGATGTCTACTTCATCCGTTCGTCTGTTAAGTCTAGTGCGTCCTTCCGTAGGCTTGTTCCATACAGCACATGGGGGCGAAGGGGATTCCGTTGCAGAATTCGAGATCGTGCTTTCAGAGGTGAATGAACAGCTGCCGAATGCAGGACTCGACACGGGAGAGATCCCAGATAAAGCGTTGCTAGTGGTCTGTGTTATTCTCTGGTTGATTGATTCCCACCTGGATGTGGGAGTGTGCCCTTTGTTATGTGTCATGGTCAAGAAGGAGGTCGCGGTTGTCCACGCGACGGTAGTTCGGTTCACCAGCGAGCCCGTTCACAGGGAAGCGTTCTTCGCCAGCACGTCGGTGGTTCAGTTCCGTCATACGCTCGGTGACGAACGTCTCGAAGGCGTCGAGATCCTCTTCGAAGTAGTTCTGACTCCGAACTCGTGCCAGCTGGCGAAGCAGCTGTTTACAGCCCGACGAGACGTATTTGTACTCACCGACGCACTCCTCCAATCGGGTTTGCATCGCCTGCCCGAACTCGGAGTCAATGAGCTCATCACTGTCACGCGTCGCCGGTAGCGGGGCCGTCTCGAACGCGGCTTGGTAATCAGCGTACGCAATCTTCGAGAGCGTCTTCTGGCAGTTCTTCGCCCCGTCATCGCGGAGCTTCTCGAACGTCGCTCGCGATCGGGCGTGCTCCTCGAACTGGGTCGGATTATACTCAACGGTCGTCAGCGTCTCATCTAAGTCCGCCTCGCCGGCGACGACGTCGTCGAGCGTCTCGAGAAAGTGGAAGAACGTGAACTGTAGGCGCTCGCCCGGGCGCTCACTTCGGCGGTGGGCGAGATAGAGAAGTGCCTGGAAGTTCGGCGTATCGCTTGGTGGATCGAGCGCGGAGTTCTTGACGACGCGAGACGCTCGTTTCCGACTCCCACTCTTGTAGTCGAGGAGGTGAGTCGGACCATGAACGAGGTCGATCTTACCCTTCAGTCCGAGATCCTCGTTCTCGAACCAGCGCTCCGTGAACGGCGAGTCGACGTCTCTGTCAAAATGGGCCGCGAAGAAATTCTGCCCCCACCCGCTGTTCGGAGTGAGCAAGTCGTCGCCTTCCGGGGTGCGTTCGTCGAGCAGCTCGACGATGGTTTCGAGCCCGATCCGGTACTTGGTACGGCGCGTTGGACGGTCGACGCGGCGAACGAACGATTCCGCCTCCTCAAGCATTACGTCGACGAGGTCTTCGATGGTCTTCTCGTCGATCAGGTCGGGATGGTTGACGTAGAACTCGGCGAAGTCATGGAAGAGATTCCCCTCCTTGAAGTAGTCCTTATCGGGGCCGTCGACGAGCCGACTGAAGAGGTAGTCACGGGGGCTGTTGACGTACGTACTCAGACTGGACTGGCTGACGGTGTCGATTTGCTTCGGTGAGACGTCGAGCGATTCCTTCTCGAACCCATCCTGGGTCGCACTGAAGGTCCGTCCGTGAGTCACCGTGTCGAGATCGCTGAACCGTTCGAAGTCATCATCAAGGAGGTCCTCGAAGTAGAGACACGGCGTTGCGGGTGAGCCGCCGATCGTGTCCTGAACGAGGTAGTACTGTTCGACGCCGTTCTGGAGGAGGAGCTGAAACTGCGTCAGGTTCCGAGTGAATTCGGCGTCACGGTCAACCCACGGACGACGTGGTGGGGAGTGAGTCCACGCTTCGTCGAGGCCGAGGTAGAATACGACGGGGCGGTCCACGTAGGCTGCTGACTTCGCGTCGGCCAGGAGAACCCCTTCGTGTTCGCGGTCGACGGGGACTTCGTAGCTCTGGAGATAGTATTCGAGCCGATCAATTCCCTGTCTGATGACGTAGTCGGTAGCGATACCGAGCGCCTCGAGTTCATCTCGGAACGCATCGAGGCTGATCCCGGCCTGTCGTTCGTATGCAGTAAGCGCTCCAGCGAACGTTGTCTCGCCGATTTGCGAACTGAACTCCTGGAACCAGGTGAGACTGTCGGCGTCGACATCCTGTAGCCGCTTGTCGTCGTGCTTAACGTCGACGGCGATCTCGAGGCTGGAGAGGATTGAACGAATTGTCTTCACACGCGTCTCTGTCCCGCGAGTAGCGGCGCGAAGGAACTGGACGAATCCACGATGGTGCTGTTCATCAGCGAACCCGGGGCCACCGATAAACGGAATATCGGCGGCCTCGAGCGCGCTCGGGACCAGCGTCGCATACTCACTACCACGATCCGCGACGACCGCGACGTCCTCCGCATTGTCGGCGGAGACGATGCCGAGCACAGCGTCGACGATTGCTGTACTTGAGTCGAAGATGTGGAACGGCGGTCGGTCGAATGCGGCATCGGTGAATGGATCGAACGTATCGTACTGCGTGGGGAGAATCGATCGTTCGAGGGTCGTGAGTTGGTCGTGGCCGACGACGGCGACGTCTTTGCTGTCGTCGATTTGGTACTCGCCGAGTCGCCGGGAAGTCGTATCGAGCGTTGAGAGCTGTTCGACGGTGGTCTCCGTCGCGGTGTCGGCGTATGCGTCGTAGTCGAGAACGGCATCGACGCGTCCCTGGTGCTCCCAGCATTGGAGCGTGTTGCCGATCGCGTATGCAGCCTGCTTCCACTCGAGGTCGGTGGTCGTAACGAGTTCGAGAAAGGCGCTCCGGTCCTCGGCGCGTTCGCGACGACCTGCTGCGAGTCGGCGCGGCGTGATGGCAAATATACCGAGATGAGCGCGATCAAGACGTCGGTTCAGCCCACTGGCAAGCGGCGCATCAGGAACGATGACGAGGTCATAGTCACGGACTTCGTCGTAGAGAGAGTCAAGTGGTTTCGCCCGCGTAACTGGCACGGCAACAACAACTCAGCCAATAATTCATATAATTATGGGAATTTGGAGGCTAAACTCCTGCCCTTCAGAACGAGGATACAGCCGACAATTCCTGTACTAACTACTGATGACAGAGCCTGAGTTTTCAATCTCAACCAACGGTTTTAATACTTAATTTCCATAAGTGCTTATGAACACAGTCTGATGCTGGAAACAACCCGCACCTATCGAGCGAAGGTTGTCAACCACAAACAGGTGAGTGACGACCTCAACCAGTGCGGGTTCTCGGCATCGAAACTGTGGAACGTCGCTCGCTATCATACTCAACAAGAATGGGATGAGACCGGGGAAATTCCGTCTGAAGCCGACCTCAAGCGCGAACTAAAAGACCACGAACGCTACAGTGATCTGCATTCTCAATCAAGTCAGCGCGTTCTCGAAGAACTCGCTGAGGCGTTCAACGGTTGGTTCAAAAAGCGCAAGAACGGCGATACTAACGCAAATCCACCCGGTTACAGAAAGCGAGGCGACAACCATCCACGTTCCACCGTGACATGGAAGCAGAACGGCATCAAGCACGATTCCAAGCACAATCAACTCCGTTTGAGCAAAGGCTTCAACCTCAAGAACCATCGTTCGGACTTCATCCTCTGTGAGTACGAGACGCGACCGGACGTAGCTGTGGAAAACATCCAACAGGTTCGAGCCGTGTGGAACGGCGACCGCTGGGAACTCCATCTCGTCTGCAAGGTCGAAATACCCGTAGAGGATTCTCCCGGTGACAGGACGGCGGGTATTGACCTCGGTATCAGTAACTACCTCGTCATTGCATACGACGATGGTGATGCTGAGTTGTATCCGGGAAACGTTCTCAAGCAAGACAAACACTACTTTACGCGAAACGAGTACGATACCGAGGGCAAAAACGGGTCGTCACGACGGGCACTCCGCGCTCGGCAAAAACTGTCTCGGCGGAAAGACCACTTTCTACATGCCCTCGCCAAGCAGATCGTTGAGCAGTGTATAGACCGCGGGATTGGTCGAATCGCTATTGGCGACCTGAGCGAGATTCGAGAGGACAAAAACGGCGATTCCCGAAACTGGGGTCGAAGTGGAAACAAGAAACTCCACGGGTGGGAGTTCGAACGCTTCACTCGTCTCCTCGAATACAAGGCTGAAGAACACGGTATCCTCGTTGATCGTGTTTCAGAGCGAGATACGTCGAAGACTTGTTCGTGCTGTGGTCAAAAGCGTGACGCGAATCGTGTGGAGCGTGGCTTGTACGCCTGTGAGTCGTGCGGAGCGACGATGAATGCGGACGTGAACGGTGCGGTTAACATCCGGAGAAAGATAACTCAGAATCCTCCAACTGGGGATATGAGTAACGGTCGTTTGGCACGGCCAGCAGTTCACTTGTTCAATCAGACCTCGGGGCGTTTCGCACCGAGCGAACAGGTGAGTTGCGAACCATAATATCTCAACGCTCGGGAACCTCACGCTTTCGCGCGAGGAGGATGTCAACGCCAAGTGTGTATTAGATCGCGATCGCATAGTGCCGAGTATGGACAGGTCGCCGGCTAAGACATCAATCCCCTTCATATGCGGAGAAGTGGGTCGGGAAGCGCAGGACAGTCGTAATCGAAGGTCCCCCGTTTAACCAACAAAATTAAGCCTTCGAGCCCCATTTGTTGGTTAAAGTGCTCCTATGTCGTACTCAGAACCAGCGACCCCACCCGAGGTTCCCAGAGAAGTAGCGTCCTCGCTCGAGGAGTGTAATGCGGAAACGCTCCGGTCTATCGCCAAGTATGCTGATGCACTCGCGGAGTATCGAGAGCGAGAGGCGCGGTTGAACGAAGCTGATGATGAAGACGATCCTCAAGAACGCCCTGAGGATTTGCCTGAAGACGTCCCTACCAAAGCCACACTGACTGAGAAGGAGATCAACGGGAATCGGTATTACTACTGGCAGTGGAGAGAGGGTGACAAAATCAAATCTCAATACAAGGGGCCAGTGAATCCGAGCGAATAAAGATTAACCAACAGGTGCAGAATGCTGGCGTGTCTGTTGGTTAACCTTGTGGACTTGTTGCTGCTGATTCCAGTATCAATATCTTGCCGTAAGATGAATGTCTTCCGCGTATTCGAGAGAATCAGATTTTGATAGTGACTCGATTTTGAGAGTGGCTGAAACGACCGTAGTTAATCTTAAGATTAATATTCAGATTAGATTTAAGTCGGTTCAGTATGTGGAGCCAGTATGAGCGACCAATTCACCGAGGCCCTGGATAAAACAGAGGAGGCACAGGAGACCTATGCCAATCAACTCGGGATCAAGCCGGAGCGGATTCCGTTCACGGCTGAAACACTTCCTGATGCGAGTATTGCGGTGCGTGCGAATCAAGATCTACTCAACGAAGTCGCGAGCCACATCCTGAATCGAGCAGGCCACATCTCGATCATCGATGAACGGGGTGCTGGAAAATCTCACTTCCGTGATCTCGTGTACGACGCTCTTTCAGATGGCCCTCGGAGCGAAGAGTTCCGAGTCGCTCGAATACGCGAAGTGGAGTCCATCACGACACGTCGCTTCTATACACGCCTTCTCGACGAGCTCAGTGAGTACGATGACCTCGATATTCCAGAGTCGTACCCGCACGCCACAGACGAAGTTCGACAGATCGTCGAGGAGGTTGCCGACCAGCTCGAAGCCCTCGACATCGCGTGTATTATTCAGGTTGACCAACTCGAGGATGCAGCTCGGAATACACGAACCTTCGAGCAGCTACTAGCCGCGTTGCAGAGCGTTGGTGACCTCGGAGAAAGTGAACCCGTATTCATTCTCTTCCTGTTCGGAACGGAGCGTGCTGGTAATCGTATCGACGAACTGCGCGAGACACTCAGTTCGCGACTCGTCGCGAAGGATCGGACGCTGGAACGGTTCGGGTTCGCAGAAACAGAAGAACTCATCGCCAGGTGGCTTGCCTGGGCCCGTGAGGAAGAGTACGATTCTGGATATCCGTCCGACCCCTACACAGCGAGTGCCATCGAGACCGTCGTCGAAGTCAGCGATGGGACTCCGCGTAATACTCGACAGAAGTGCTATCATGCATTCCGGGCTGGTGCGCAGCAATTCGCAGCCGAACAAGACGTCCAGATCACGGACGAGACGTTAGACGAATATCTTTAATATTAAGCTTAAGAATAAGAGCGTATGAGCAACGACAATCCATTCGGCGAAGCGATGGATGACGCAGCGGAGGAAAAAGACCGAGTGGACCAGCAAGGTTCGTCGGACTTCGATACAGAACCCTACTACGACGCACTCAACACTGGCGTGAAGGACCACACAATAGGCGTCTCCGTAAGCGAAGAAATGCATCAGTTCTGGCGTGAACTCCAGGACACGGATGACGTCGACGTCAATCCGGCCCAGTCCATTCGGAATCACCTCGAGAATCTTGCCCATCGTCACCCGGACGTATTCGAACGAGCCATGCGGAAGCTCGAAATCGATCGGGAGATGTAGAACAGACGGAACGACGGAAGCCTGACCGAGGTCACGATTCCGCCCCTCTCACACAGCAGTTTTCCTGAGTTATCCACACGAAGGTGGGGGTACCAGAGACGGTTCTACCTCTCACACAGCGGTTTTCCCGAGTTACTCACTAGAGTAGGTAGCGTTCACTTCAACTCGAACCTGCGGTACTACTACTATCTATCATAACTGTAACGGTAGTAGTAGTAGTTGCCGCTAGATGATTAGAGAGAAACTGCTAGACGTGGAATCGTCTGACAGCAGTTTTCCTGAGTTAGCTGTTGCTGATCCACCGCTCATTTATATGTGTAGTGCAGTTGGAGACATTCACCGCCATACGGACAAATGGCGTTGACTCAGGAAAACCGCTGTGTGAGAGATAGGGTCTACAAGCAACTCGGGAAACTCATGAAACTCGGGAAAGATTAATGTCGTTGGATACGTCAGTCTTTCCTATCATGGACGACGTCGATTCAATCTTCGCCGACGATGTCGAGCTGATCAGGAACGCCGACGTACTCGAAGAAGATTACACTCCCGATGAAATCCTCTGTCGGGACGACGTCCTCAAGCAGTATACGAGTGTTTTCAAGCCAATATACAAGGGTCGACCACCGCAGAACGCGTTTCTCTACGGCGATACTGGCGTCGGGAAGACCGCGGCGACGAAGTACCTTCGAGAAAACCTCGAACGCGATATTGAGCGGAAGAATGAGCAGCTTCCCGAGGACGAGCAGATCACTCTCAACGTCGTGTGGATTAACTGCGAGAATTTCACCACGGGAGACCACAAGACTTCGTCGTACCAAGTTGCCGTAGGAATCGTGAATCGACTTCGCGATAAAGGGAACCGAATTACTGGGACCGGTTACGCCCCACAGGACGTCTATGACATCATGTACGAGGAACTCGACAGCCTCGAGGGAACTGTCCTGGTGATATTAGACGAGGTCGACAAAATCGGGAACGACGATACACTCCTCTACGAACTCCCACGCTCTCGCGATATCGGCTATGTCGAAAACGTCCGCGTTGGCGTCATCGGCATCAGTAACGACTACACTTTTCGAAAGAACCTCTCTCCGAAGGTGAAAGACAGCCTGTGTGAGACCGAGATCAAATTCCCCGCATACAACGCGACGGAGCTCTCAGACATCCTCAGCGCACGTGCAAAACTCGCTCTCTACGATGATGCCTATACGGAGGAAACGATTTCTCTCTGTTCAGCGCTCGCCTATCAAGAGGCGTCAGGAAGTGCTCGTCGGGCGATCCGACTCCTTCGCCGATCGGCAGAGATCGCTGAAGAAAACGGCTCAGACCTGATTGAAGAGAGCCATATTCGACAAGCCGACAAGGACTTGGAGTATGGCAACATCGTCGAATCAATCGTCGACCAGGACGACGAGAAGCTCTACATTCTAAAAGCACTCGCTCATCTCGATAAGGCAGGCCTCACGCCAGCTCGGACACGTACGATTCACGCTGCCTACTCCCGTGTGGTTCGTTCCTATAATACGACGACCGGGAAAGATCCGCTTACTCAACGCGGGATGTTCAATCATCTCTCGAAACTGGTGATGTTCGGGTTTGTGAACACCATCGATCACAACAAAGGCGTGGGCGGTGGACAGTGGAATGAACACGAGTTCAGCGATGATGTTGACCCACAGAAGGTGAGGGATGCGTTTGAGGATCGCAACCTCGAATGGCTGAATATCGATGTCCGCGGAATCGAAAAGTAACTCAGGAAAACCGCTGTGGGGGGACCAAATAGAGGATCATTCCGAGTATCGTACTCTAGAGGTCGACATCAGTACGATCTTCCTTAACCAACGAAACTGGTGAAAGGCAGCTTTTGTTGGTTAACTTAGTGGAGAGGGATAGAATCGATACAGAACAAATCGATAGGGGCGAGGGTGCGCCGACGGCCTAGCTCACTCGACATCGAGAACAAGTCGATAGGGGTGCGCCTCTGTGTTTGGTTGGCCCTCCCACAACAAATCGATAGAGGTGTCTCTCCCTGATCCGAGATTCTGGATGACCGGCGCCTAATGAAAACTTGGCATAAGCAAGTGTCTGGCGCTCATGTCTCCAAATTATGCGGACACGGTGGGGTGTTCCTCTATATCGACGTTCACGCGAAGCCTTACGGATTGCATCGTACAGCCCCCCCATCTCACGAAGTGATTCTCGGAGCAAACAGTGCGTGAAATTTGCACTTCAAAGCCCATGACGCTTGTTTTTGATTCTTTAGCGTCTCTTCTCGGTCATGCAAGCGTTTATACGCTGGAAGAGTCAAGATTAGGTTGACCAATGAGTCTTGATGAGGCGGTTGACGAAGCGCTCGCGACATACAATATGTCGCGCAGCGAAGAGGCCGAGGAAACGGGCCGAACAGTCGCCACGCTCCAGGACTAACAGAGCCGCTTAGTCGAGGTTCCGAATCTTTTCAGCGAACTCTGCTTTCGATAGCCCCGGCGTTTCCTTCAGCTTCGGATAGCCTGCGCGTTCGACGGCCTCCTCGACGAACTCGATCCAGAGTTCTTCGTGCTGCTCTGCGTAGAGGACCTTCGCCTCACTCGGGTACATATCCAGCTCGTATGCAGTCAGGTCGATTTCGACCGCGTGTTTCCGCTCAAGCGTTCTCGCGCCGAAGCGGTACAGGTGCTTGAAGAGGACGTTCTTCCGCCGAACGGTCAACAGCCGCTTCGATTCGTTGATGTACTCGTTCACCCACTCCCGCCAGTCGTACGATTCTGGGTCGACTTCGACGGACGTTTCCGGCATCGAGAAGTTCGGGTTCAGACGTCGGAGGTAGAACTGGACCAGTGCGACAGCCGTTCGGTGGTTGGCGTTCGGAAGTGCGTGTTTCAGAATCAGGTTCGAGGCGAGTCGACCTGCAACGGCTGTTGCTGAGCCCTCCCACGACGTCCGATCAAGCACGTCCGGCAGCGCGTTGACGTCGATTTGCTTGTATGCCTCGACAGGAACGCCTTCTTCTTCCTCGTTCTGAGCGATGAGGGCGCGGTAGATCTCGAGCAGTCGAACGACGATGGTGCTGTTGTCCTCGCTCATCTTCGCGAGTGACGCTTTGAGATCGAAGTCGATCTCACGAACGGGGCCACCACCGACGCGGGACGTGTAGACGACGTAGAACGCTTCGTCGATGTCGTACCTCTGGACCTTCACGGCGACGTCGTCGTCGTAGCTGACGATCTGTGAGACGACTTCGGCAGGGTCCGGATGCACGAAATCGAGAGAGAACTGCTTGTCACCGGGATGGTGGTAGTAGACGTGGCCCATCTGGTGTCTTGTACTCCTTCATCAGTACTTATTAACCCAGTTTGTTGAGCAGGGGATTTATGTGTGAAGTGTTGTGCTGGCTATTGCGTTCTGCGTTAATCCGGAGGTACACTGTCCTCAATCTACTCGTAGACACAGAATAATGGGTTGAGTCACTAATCTATGTTCATATTCATGTAGCCGCCATTAACGACTTCCTCGAAGGGCTCTCCCTGAACCAGTGATTCGGCATCGAACTCTTCGTGGGCGAGGGCGACACGCTCTCGTGAGGATTTCTCGTTGACGACTACGTAGCTGATATCTTGGACAGGATGAACTGAGAGGTGCAGGTCTTCCCAGCTCCGCACGATCTGGTCAGGATGGCGGTGGGCTCGCTGATTAACCAACCAGACAGCAAGGCTCTGTTAGTTAAATTTCACCGAACGCGTCTATGGTTCGTCCTCAAAACGCCATCCTGCTATCGAACTGGTGGCCGTAGATCACGCCATCGAACGTCAAGCGTTTCTCCAGATTCTAAGCGAATTCGGTATAGCCACGAATCCCGGATTTCCCCTGTTTCTTGTGCTGCATCGTCTTCAAGTACTAGAACTACTTGTCCGTGCTTTCCGTGATGTCTATGATCCATATCCGTCTCATTTGGAATATCGATTCGAACACGATCTCCCTCGGCTAATTTTCTCATTATATCTCTATCGTTCGGCTCCACTTGATGTATTATGACTAACTACCCTCGCTGAGCGATTGACACATAGAGCGCGTAATTATCGGTCAGTTCCCCGGTGTCCCGGTCTTCGGTTTGCTGAAGATTGATCTCCACACGAGTTGTGTCATCTTCGAAGTCAAGTAATGGCTTGAGAAAACTACCGGCTGCCTCGACAAACTCAGGTGCTCCCGTAATTCGGACTGTGGATATCGCAGTTGGATACTTGCTCCCAGAGAAGTCCGCTGGCTTTGGAACAACTGCGTCTTTGAGTTCAGAATCGCTTCGTTTATCCAATCCATCGAGCCACTGCATCGAATGTCGCTTTACAACGTGTCCGGAGTCGGTCAGGGGTAATCGATCTAATTCGGTCACAATTCCAGTTCGTTCCCGATGCTATTTGAACTTCTGCGAGGCTAATTCGGCACTATAGTAACCGTTAGAACTTTTTACTCAGAGGGTCTTGCAAGAGATAATGAACCATCTCGACGAGATTTCCGTCGAGGAATTGCAAGACGCTCTCGACAACGTTGACGGAAAGAAGCCGACACAACGGCTCTTAGCGGCTATCGCATACAAGAACGGTGTCACGCAGACCGAACTAGCCGAGTGGTACGATGTTCAGCGGCGGACGATCTACAGCTGGCTCAAGCGACTCGACACCGACGAGTCGCTTGAGCAAGCCGTTTCTGATGATAAACGAACTGGGAGGAAGCGAAAACTCTCAGAAACACAGCTAAACAAATTTCAAGAAACCGTCCACGAACCTCCTGAAGAAGTCGGGATCGACGCGCCGGCGTGGACGCCGGCGCTTGCCCAAGATTTTCTCGAAGAAACCTACGGCGTCGAGTATTCAATCCCGAGCTGTCGGCGGTTGCTGAAAGAAGCGGGATTGAGCTATCAGAAACCACGCCGGAAAGCCGCCGAAGCTGACGAAACCGAGCAAGAGGAGTTCTACGATGAGCTCAAAAAAAGCGGCGGGAGATGGACGCCACCGTAGTCTGTATCGATCAAACCAAGAAATCCGTGCAAGTTGAGCCGCGTGCCGCGTGGTTTCCGCGTGGCACGCGGCCCTCTGTCGAACTCTCTGGGCAACGCGACTGGACGTGTTTGCTGGGCGCGATCACCGAGAACGGTGATCGCTTTTTCTCCCGGTTCACCGAGTACGTAACCGCCGACCACGCGAAGCATTTCATTCTCGCGTTATGTGAAGAATTCGAGGATGATTTGCTCGTCGTGTTGGATGGAGCGCCGTATTTTCAGGCGTCAGCCGTCACGGACCTGGCGGCCCGTGACGACCTCGCCTTCGTGACGCTGCCGGCGTATTCACCGGAGCTCAATCCAGTCGAGGAGTGCTGGAGACAGTTACAATCGGCTCTCAGCAACCGGTTCTTTGACTCGCTCGACGATCTTACAACAGCAATCGACACCGCTCTCGACCAACTTTCCATTCCAGAAGTGAGCAACTATTTCTAATGACTACTATAGTCGCTGTCTGGGTCGCCCACGCGCTGGCCTTCGCACTGTTCCCCGGTAAACTCAAACCCATCCGGAGCCAGTATCCGTTCATCATCGTAATGATCTTCTACACGATGACGAGCATGTGGGTTGTCACCCAACCGTTCACCCCCCCACCATACGTATGACTTCCGGTGTCCTCACCCCAGAGACTGCAGTACTCGATGATGAACCGCCAGAAGCCCGGTGTCAGTACTGTCATCGCCCGTTCGATACCGCCCGTTCGTGTGCGCTCCACATCGGTGAGGTTCACTCGAATGAGTGGACCGAAGACGAGCACCTCGCGTACGAAGACGCAGTGGCGGCTGAGGATGACGAACTCTGGATGTACCACATGAAAATCGTCGTTGGTCTTGGCGTGACGTATGCGATAATTGTGCTCATTTATATGATTGTCCTCGGATAGCGATCTACTACCGTCGGCTCTGAAAGTCATGCTACACTCGATCGCGCATCGTTGTGCGATTCGACGCGCACACAGTTTCAAAGCAACTATAGAAGTCAGAACGACTCGATGACGTGGCCGGGGTCGCCGTAGCCCGTGTGTTTCAAAGCAACTATAGAAGTCAGAACGACAATTCTGAGAGTCCACAAAACGCGACTTGAGACGCGGCTTTCGAAAGGAACACTCATTTGGCGCTCCCATCTAAGCTCTGGATATGGAGGATAAGAATCTCATGCTGGTAGCACTGCTCGGAATCGTTTCGTTATTGGTTCTGACCGGCTTTGTTATCCGATTAACGTAGGGCCTATCTTGTGTTGAGGGGTCGAAGAACCGCTGTTCAGTCAATCACCCGGAGGGAGTAGTGACGGGGTGATTCGAGCACTGAACCAGAATTCCTACCTCCGATGGAGAGAAGAACACCATATGAAGCGACGCGCCCTCATTACGCGAGGGGCAGGACTTGCTGGTGGGGTTGCTCTCACTGGGTGTCTGAGTCGTCTCGGCTTCGAGACGCAATCCGCATGGCGGGACCCCCCTCTCGTTCAGGATCGGCCTGATGCAGTCTATTATCCGGCAATCGTCGAAGGGATGGGAATGTACGGGACGACGAAAGCTGGCGACGTCGGATTTGCACTGATGCACTCGTTCCCGCATCGGTTCTGGAACCTAACGGGGACGAACAAGACGAAGGTCGTCGTCCGATCCAGTGATTCCCTCCATCTCATGGCGAGCGTCTGGGACGTGGAGACGAAGACGATCCTGCCCCTCGATATCTCCGTGGAGATCAGCAATACTGACGGCCAGGTGACCAGCACCAATTTGTGGCCGATGATCTCGCCGAACATGGGATTTCACTACGGAGACAACGTCGGACTGCCCGGTGAGGGACAATACGACATCACCCTCCGCGTCGGTCCGCTTCAGACCAATCGGACGGAACCCCTCGAAGGCCGATTCACGGAGGCACAATCGGCGACGATGAGCTTCACGTTCGATACGAGTGAAACGTACAATCTCGAATATCGGCGGCTGGGAGAGAAAGCGGGGACCCGAGGAACTGTCGACCTGATGGAGATGCAGATGATGCCTGAACCCCTGGCCCCCCGGAAAGACAATCTTCCCGGTCGGCTGATCGGTGACGGGTCCTCTGGTGACGCGACCTTCTTCGTCACCGTCGTTGAGAAAGGGACTCGCTTTGGTGAGGATGATCGCCCGTACATGATCGTCTCTCCGAGAACGCCGTACAATCGTGTCGTTCTCCCACGGATGGCGCTCTCGGCGACCGTGGAACGCGGACAGAAGACGGTTTTTCAGGGGCCGCTTCGGGCATCCCTCGATCCGGAGATTAGCTGTTATTACGGGACATCCATCCCCGGGATTGAGTCTGGCGACTCGGTCACGATCACCGTACAGACGCCGCCCCAGCTCGCACGACACGACGGATACGAGACCGCCTTTCTCGATATGGCTCCAATCGAGTTTACTGTGTGAAGAGATTGGAGCCATCCACGAATTCAAGCTCGCCCACCGCTGGTGTGGTACAAGCGGTCACACTCGATAGCAAATTTCAGCTGCAGTTAGGACAGGTACGGTGGAATCGCGCCGGGGAGGGAGATAATCCAGAGGCTGATTACTGTGTATCCGATCATTACCGCGATGAACGGATACTGACTCCGTACCGCGACGAGTCGGCTTGAGAAGAGATCGTACGCAACCGCATGGGCCGCCCAGATTGCGAAAAGATGCCCGATGAGCACGGACGCGATACCTAATCCCTCAAACCATGACGGGGGAGACAGAATCAACGGATTCGCTGGTGGAGACAATGGTGAGGTGAGAGCCATCATCAGTGCCGGGCTGAGGGACACAAACAGCCCGGCGTAGTGAGCGAAGTGATACCCTGCTGCGATTGCCAGGAGTGGTGGGGAGAACTGAAATGCGATCGTCCGAGCGGTGATATAGGTACCAGACCTACGTCGTGAGAGGCGGCCCGCATACCAGTATGCCCCCAAGAAGACGGCATACCCGCAGACGAATAGTAACGTGTACACGAGGATTGCGCGAGTCTCTACGTTCACGATTCCGAGGGAAGTGATGCCGACAAGTGTCTCGATGGTCGTTGCACCGGCACTGGTGGTGATGAAGCCGCTGTACGTTAGTTCCCAGATCAGCGCGATGATGAACGCGACGTCGGAGACATCTGTAACTAAGTCTGCATTTCGAAGGTCACTCCCTGGAAGCTTCACTTGGAGCGTCCCGTTCTCTCGTTGGATGGGTGCGACAGCACCGTACAGCCGGAAGAGGACTGAGAGTGGATCTGCGTTATCAAACCACGATTCTGGGCCGAACAGGAGAGCACCGGCAATCGTTATCGTCGAATAGATTAGGATGGCCATCGCGAGAATGGATGGGACAGCACTGACGGGAAAAATAACCTCGACCAAGACGAGCACCAAGAGCCCACCAACGGCTGGCCAGCGCTGCAACGCGTGCGGATACTCGCGGAATCCGGAGGGAAGAATGGAGGCGATCGTTTGCCACGGATTGAGAGCCGGCCATACGTTCCCAACGAAATAGGTCGCGATTGGGAGGCCAGCGCGAACCCCAGCAAACGTGAGCAAGATTGTGAGGCTTGCCGTTGGGAGCTGGGGTCCAGTAAACCCGAGGAATATCGACAGCACGAGGGCAGCGACTCCAAGACTACGGCCGATCCAAGCAAGTGAATCCCACCCCCGTTCAACCGTCGGAAGTGTCTGTGACCAGCTGTGTAGATCCTGGATGAACGCTCGATCGGTAACGAAACTCGCGAGGAGTGCGGATGCCCCAATTGTGGCACCTCCCGTCGCAAGATAGAGCCACTGCGGGACTGCCAGCGTGTCTCGTGATTGCTTCGAGAGCGTAAGACCGTTCCCTGCCGCGACGGTATCCACGAAGAACAGCAACAGCGCGACCCACGCTAAAAACTGCACGCCAACTCTCCATCGAGGTACTGATAGCACAGGTTTCAGTACATTCGAGAGAGACCATCGCTTCGGCTGCCTCTCAGCGCAGACTGTTACGTCCGTATCTGGGTCACGCGAAGATGGCATAGAGGAATAATAACCCGAAGTATAACAGAACCAATACTGCGAGTGCTTTCAAACGGAGTGTTCGTAAGTCCTCCTCCTCGGCAGTCAACGCGGACTCAAACGCATCTTGCTCCGAGTCGTCAAGTCGGCTATGATGTTCTAGCCCTTTGTGGAGCACGAGACGCTCGTTGGTTGGAAACGGATGCCCGCAGTACTCACAAGTGCCAGCAGGTGTTTTATTCCTCGGTATAGTAGTCCGTATTTGCGACATCACGATCGATCGCTGTTACGAAGAACTAACGAACTCGGCTTTGAAACCGTTCTGGTTCGACGTTCGAGCATCACCCCCTTGGATATCGAGCTACGTGGCGCCACCACTAGACGGAGATCGTCGGTTACAACAGATTTGCTATCGAGGAACGAAGTTGCCCAAGCACTCCCTTTGACGGCGGGGATGTGGCCTTTCTTTCGGAGTGGTTGTGCTCGACCGATGGCTGGCTCTCCCCCTCGTGGTCTTCTTCGTAGGCGTCGCAGTAGATGCACACAGGAAAGAGCAAGTGGAGCAACTGTATAAAATCACTTGACGGCAAATTAACATATGACAGAGGGTTATACTGCAGATTGGTCAAACTGAGAGAGAACTAGTACGATACCAAGAATCACACCGAGCCCGAGTGTCGCTGCTGTTGCTCCATAGAGTGCCATACTCGGGGGTGTCGGATGAAAGAGAACGGAACCAAGAACAGAAATGTGCTGAATCTCTGAGCTCGTTCCAATAATTAATCCGAGTCCAGCGCCGACGGCGATCCCGACGAGTATGACGAGTCCGAAGATTCGCTTTCCACTCTGAGTACGTACCGTATCGCCCATACAGGTTAGTTGTAGCCGATAGTGTAAGAACGCTCTTGTTCGGCTTGGGTTATTAATTGGTAGCGTTCGAAGTAAGCTACCACGGCCTAAAGGCCATGGCATTCAGCATGGACTCCCACTCTAACCGAATCCGGTACGGGAACAACCCCGTTCGTGTTCAGCATCCCGCTGTTCAAGCGCACGCCTACGGGTGCGCCTCCTTCGGCCTCGGTTTGGTTCCGAAGGAGCTTCAGACCGATGTTCTTCGCCGTCGCCAGACGCCCGGCGTCTGGCTGCCCGCCAGAACTGCAGGTTCTGGCGACCGCATTGTAGTCCGCGTGATTCTCGTACCCACAGTCCTGACAGCGGAGTGACTCTCTCGACGGGCGGTTGTCCTCGTGGGTGAATCCGCACGTCGAACACCGCTGGCTCGTATACTGTGGATTCACGACCTGGACGGTGATCCCACGAGCCTCAGCCTTGTACTTGACGTAGCCCGTGAGCCGCTGGAACGGCCAGAGGTGGTGCCACTTCGCGTGTGGCAACCGCTTACGGATGTTCGTCAGCCGCTCGAAAGCGATATACGAACACCCCGTCTCGACGGCTTTTGTAACGATTCCGTTGGCGACACGGTGGAGCATCTGCTCGAACCAACCCGTCTCCGTCCGTCCGACCGACTGGATGTTCTCGTGCGCCCACCGCGTCCCGCACTGCGCGAGCGACCCGCGCCGCTTCTCGTACTCGCGGTGCCAGTGGTTGAGTTCATCGGCGGACCAGAACACCCCCGTCGATGTGACAGCGATGTTCCCGACCCCGAGGTCGACACCGAGAACCGTTCCGTTCTCGGGACGGTCGGGGGCGTCCACATCCGCCGTTGTTCGGATGTGGAGGTAGAATTCGCCCTCGCGTTCGTGGAGGGTGGCACCAGTCGTCTCGTAGTCGTCGTTCAGGAGGTATTGGGAGTGGGGCGTGTCGCGGTTCTCGTCGGGGAAGTCGTACCCGACGGTGACGCGCCCACCGACGGTCGACAGCGTGGCGTGGTCGTCGTAGAACGTCGCGTTGCGCTGGTTGTACTCGCAGAACCGAGACGTGAACGTCGGGAGCGAGGCGTACTCGCCCTGCTTCCACTTCGCCACGACGCTCTTGAGCGCGTCCACAGCGCGGTCCCGAGCCGACTGGACATGGTTGCTGTGGAGGTCGGTTCGGTCACGGATCACAGAGTACGTTTCCTCGTGGAGCGTGGACTTCCGCGTCTCGACCCACTCGCCGTCTTGCGCTACGTCTACGACGTAGTTCGCGGCATCGAGGAACTGCTGTATCGTTTCGCGGAGGAGGTCCGCGTCGGCACTATCCACGTCGAGCTTGACGGGGACGGTCCGGCGGACCTCCATACCATCACAAGATGGAATATGTACGTAAAGACTAATACAGGGCTGGGGAACTGGCCAGCCATCGACGGAGAACAGTCACAGAATCATGTCGGGTTCCTCCTGCACCTAAAGGCGCAGGTATCCACCTTGAGGAATCTATGATTTCATCAGGCAAAATAGGGTGACACGATAACAGTCGGTTTATTATGTTCGTGGCCGTAACTCCAGTAATGGCCACTCAATTTGAGAGTCACCACACCCACAGTCGATCGTCAGGAGTGTGCCAACGGTTGTCTGCAGCGGGTGTCCCCTGGAGACGACCGGTGGCGTATCGGAATGGCCGTAATCAGGAGATAGGACTCAGGGAAACAAGTGAACTCCCGTTACTACCCGACAATGAGTGACGAGTCCGACACCAATTCAACCTACACTGGAGCGAGCCCGTGGCCGCTGTTCGTTGCCCTCGGCTTAGCGCTCTCTGAGGTTGGCGTCGTTCTCGGACTTCGTCCAGTATCCGTCGCGGGACTGCTGCTGTTCGTCGGGTCGGTTGCCGGCATCCTGACTGAAGCAGGGTACGTTTCTCGACCTGCGCGGGCGGCTGGGGTGCAAGGAGTCGCACTAGTCGGCATTGGGATTACGTTGGTACTACAGAATCAGACCGGGACGACGGTTCGCGGACAGTCGATCGCCATCGCCGGCGTCCTCAGTCTCCTCGGTGCACTCCTCTGGGTGGGGTTCATCCGGACACGTGCCCGAGATTCGAAGGCGGCGACCGAGTCGACAGAAACAACATCTGATTGAGATCACTACAACACACATGGAATTCAACACGACCACAACCGCGATCGCGTTCATCATCCTGCTGGCCGTTCTCGTTGGCGGCACGGCGATGAGTCCGATGAGCACGAGTACCGTTGCGATGGTGAGCGTCGGCCTCCTCGTCTTCGGGGCCCTGTCGCTCGCCCTAGGCGTCAAACATGGCGAATACCGGGCAAGTCACCACCGATAATGCTCCCCAAGAAAGCACAGTTCGGGCTCACAGTCGTCGCGGCGATTCTCATCCCGGGACTCGCTGATTACGCCTTGGCATCTGCAGGCTACACAACTCTCGCTGGGCTCGTCTGGACGGGTGGATACGGGTTCGGCGTCATCGCCATCTGGTATCTCTGGATTCGACCGCTTGACCTCACCGGTCCCACAGGAATTCAACTCACTGAGGACGGGGACCCAGACCAAGATAGCAACCCACCGGAGGGAGATACCCCTTCGTCGTAGCCCATACAAACGATGAATCCAGTACCTCACCACCCACCATTCCGACAGCCGAGGCAGGGATGGCAACGTGGATTATGGTGCTGTATAGGACGGCTCTGCCGAGGAGTCTGCGGCAGCGCTCCCGGCGATGGTTCCTGTTCCTTCAACAGCGAGAAGGACTCCACCGAAGCTGGCGAGGCCTACCGTGAGGAGTTTCCCATACGCCTCGACGAGCTGGTGGGGGTGAAGTAATTGATTCCCCAGAATGCGCTGTACGGGGCGCGGGATGACGTAATTCATGCTCAGCCAGGGCGTGAGTGCAAAGACGAGACCGCCGATAGCACCACCAACCCCGCCATGCACGGCAGTTGTTCGCCACCCGTCACTCGGGAACCGACCGGCGATAAACCCGCCAACGAATCCTATACTCAACAGCAGTACTACTCCGCCCACAGAACATCTGGGGGAAAGGAAATAAATGGTCCTGCTCCGAGCGTCACGAGTCCAACCGCACTCCCAAGAGCAAGCGCTTTCCAGCGGAGCATACATGGGTATCTCTCAACGCGAGACATGGACCCTCTGGTGCAGTTCCCGAACAAGCACAACGGGATCTTGATGTTGTCGGAGTGAGATTGTTAATAACTCAACTCCAGATAATTGCTAAAGATGCTTATTTAGAAGCGGTTTTACAGCAGCCAGTTTAATAATGCGCCATTGCCTAGCTTCTGGTAATGACATCGTCCGGCCGGGATTCACACGAGTCAGATGATGAATCCCACGACCACGACCACGACCACGACCACGACCACGACCACGACCACGACCACGACCACGACCACGACCACGATGGACACGGAGCCGACGACGTAACCGCGACATCGTCGAGCGAGGGCGAAGTCGCCCAGTTCTCTGTCCCCGAGATGGACTGCCCATCCTGTGCGGGGAAAGTGGAAAATAGCGTCCGGAAACTCGACGGTATCACCGGCGTTGATCCACAAGTGACGACAGGTACTCTCTCTGTCTCCTACGAAGGAGGTCGAACCACGTCAGACGCGATTGCCGAGCGCGTCGAAAAAGCTGGCTACACAGTCGAAAGTCAGGGCAAGACGACCGCGACATTCACCGTCCCCGAGATGGACTGCCCATCCTGTGCAGGCAAAATAGAGAACGCCCTCGATACCCTCTCTGGCCTATCGAGCTACGATACCCAGCCAACCACCGGGAAGGTAGTCGTCACGTACGATGCGGAATCCCTCTCACCACCGAAGATCGTCGATGCCATCGAGAGCGCTGGGTACGAGGTGACCGACTCGACGGCGACTGACGCGGACACCGAGAGCGGCCCCATCGACGACCGCGAGAGCGTCTGGACCAGTTCGCGGGCGATCAAAACGTGGATCAGCGGTGGATTCGTCACCCTCGGGCTCCTTTTCGAGTTCCTCCTTACGAGCCAGAACGTGCTTGTGGCTGAGATCGTCGGCCGGGAATTATTCATCGCCGACATCCTCTTCCTCGTCGCCATCGGGGTCGCTGGCCAGGTCATCTTCCGGAACGGCTACTACTCTGCACGGAACCTGAATCTCGATATCGACCTGTTGATGAGCATCGCCATCAGCGGTGCCGTCATCGCCGGGCTCGTCTTCGGGGAGTCACTGTACTTCGAGGCCGCCACGCTCGCCTTCCTGTTCAGCGTCGCCGAACTGCTCGAGCGCTACTCGATGGATCGCGCCCGGAACTCGCTGCGCGAACTGATGGACCTCTCACCCGACGAGGCGACGGTCAAGCGCGACGGTGAAGAGGTGACGGTTCCTGTCGACGACGTGGCTGTCGGTGACGTCGTCGTCGTGCGTCCGGGCGAAAAAATCCCGATGGACGGAGACGTGCTCGATGGTGAAAGTGCCGTCAACCAGGCCCCCATTACCGGCGAGAGCGTGCCCGTCGACAAGACACCGGGGGACGAGGTGTACGCCGGCACGATCAACGAACAGGGGTATCTCGAGGTCGAGGTCACCTCTGAAGCGGGCGACAACACGCTCTCGCGCATCGTCCAGATGGTTGAGGATGCTCAATCGAACAAGACCGAACGCGAGCAGTTCGTCGAGCGGTTCTCCTCATACTACACGCCGGTCGTCGTCGGTTTCGCGATCTTGGTGGCGGTTATCCCGCCCCTCCTATTCGGGGCGTCGTGGCCGACGTTCATTGTCTACGGCCTCACGCTGCTCGTGCTTGCGTGTCCGTGTGCGTTCGTCATCTCGACGCCCGTCTCCGTAGTGTCGGGGATCACCAGTGCCGCGAAAAACGGCGTTCTCATCAAGGGTGGGAACCACCTCGAAGCGATGGGCGCGGTCGAAGCGATCGCGATGGACAAGACCGGGACAATCACGAAGGGCGAACTTACGGTCACGGATGTCGTCCCGCTCAATGGCAACAGCGAGGAGGATGTCCTCCGGTGTGCCCGCGGGCTGGAATCGCGGTCGGAACATCCCATCGGCGAGGCGATCGTCGAATTTGCCGAGGAGAGCGACATCGGGACCCCAACAGTCGACGACTTCGAGAGTATTACTGGAAAAGGCGTCGAGGCCGACCTCGACGGCGAGAAGCACTACGCGGGCAAGCCCGGGTTCTTCGAGGAACTGGGCTTCGACCTCGCGCACGTCCATGCGACGACTGACGGCGGTGTCGTCACCACGAAGAGCCGTCAGATGTGCGAGCGCAATGACTGTCTCGACCTCCTCGAGGAGACGGTCCCCGAGCTCCAGTCAGAGGGGAAGACCGTCGTCCTTGTGGGGACCGAGGACGAGATTGAGGGCGTCATCGCTGTGGCCGATGAGATCCGACCCGCAGCGAAGCAGGCGATCCAGCGACTTCACGACCTCGGTGTCGAGCACATCATCATGCTCACCGGAGACAACGAACGGACCGCACGGGCGATCGCTACCGAGGTCGGCGTCGACGAGTTCCGGGCGGAACTCCTGCCTGATGAGAAGGTCGAGGCAATCAAGGAACTCGACGAACAGTACGACGGGGTTGCGATGATTGGCGACGGCGTCAACGACGCGCCAGCACTCGCGACGGCGACCGTGGGCGTCGCGATGGGCGCGGCCGGAACGGATACCGCTCTTGAAACGGCGGATATCGCGCTCATGAGTGACGACCTGTCGAAGCTGCCGTACCTCTACGAACTCTCGCACGACGCAAACAGCGTGATTCGGCAGAATATCTGGACGAGCCTCGGCGCCAAGGGCCTGCTTGCACTGGGCGTTCCATTTGGCCTCGTTCCAATTTGGGCAGCTGTCCTCATCGGTGACGCCGGGATGACGCTCGGCGTCACTGGAAATGCAATGCGCCTCTCTCGCATCACGCCGGATTCGTTACTGACCGAGTAATACCACTAATGACTGGGTTTAGACATAGTACACCTACTGACTTCCCCTCAAGTGGCCATGCGGCAATCCAGTGGAGGTGTTGCAAGGTAGTGAATTGCCTCGGGGGCAAACCCCGGGGCATTCGACTTGATCTAGGTGTAAGCCGTCGTCATTCGATAACCGTACCAGAACACTCAACCTATTCGTATGGTGATTTTCCAGTATGACCGTAGGCGATAGCTCTGTCTCCCGACGGGCATTTCTTCGGTCAGCTACGGCAGTGACAACGGCAACGGGCGCTACCGGAATCGCAGCTGCTCAAGAGGGACAGTCCAAAACGGTCGAGATGAACGACGATCTCAAATTCGTCCCTGCGGATCTGACGATTGCCCCCGGAACGACTGTGGTCTGGGAGAACGTTGGATCTATTGCTCACTCGGTCACTGCGTATGAAGACAACATCCCGGAGGGAGCATCGTACTTCGCGTCGGGTGGGTTCGACGCGGAGCAAGCTGCTCGGTCTGCGTATCCTGATGGCAGCATCGAGGGGGGCGGAACCTACGAGTATACATTCGACACCGAAGGGACGTTCGATTACTTCTGCATCCCACACGAGTCCGCCGGAATGACGGGTACAGTTTCTGTTCAGCAAGGCGGTGGAGCTGAAGGAGGTGGTGGCGGAGAATCAGTTCCTCAAGTTCCTAATAGTGCAAAGACACTCGGCGTTGCCACGACTGGCGCGATGGTACTGACCCTTGGTCTCGCCTACTTTTTCATGAAATACGGTGGTGATTATGGCGAATTCGAAGAATAGCACTTTGCTCGATCATTATGACTGGCCAGTTGGAGACAACTACCACGTGCCGTTCAACTTCCTGGATAATCTCCTCAACAGAGACAGGTGGTTCCAACAGGCTGAAAGGACCCGACTCCACTCCCTGCAGTTGGCCAAGCCTCCGGACGCAATCGTCTCCACACTCAACCCCGCTTCGACGTAACGATGGCTGAGTGTGACGAGTGTGGCGCGGACGAGAACCTACCGTACCAGTGTCGTCGGTGTGGCAACACGTTCTGTGCCGCCCATCGCCTCCCGGAGAGTCACAATTGCCCCGGACTGAATGACTGGGCTAACCCCGATGGCGTTTTCGATTCTGGGTTTGATGACTCGATCCAGAATCGAGGTCGTGCCGAGGAGGGTGTGCTCAAGCGGGTAAAGTCTACTGTTGGACGACAAACGTCCACCCATAGTGTGGTCAATTTCTTCCCGGGAGGTCTGACCAATGTCTTCCTTGTGCTGATGTGGGTGACGTTTGCGATGCAGTTCGTCATTTTTCCCGTTCTCTTCGGAATCTCTCCCGGATCATCTCTGTGGCGGTCAGTGTTCGTCCTCTCGACACAGCATCCACTGTACGTCTGGACGTGGCTCACAGCTATCTTCGCCCACGGTGGCTTCACGCATATCGCGGTGAATAGTATCGCGCTGTACTTCTTCGGGCCAGTTGTCGAGCGTCGCCTCGGCACGGTGCGCTTTACAGTGCTGTTTCTCGCTACGGGCGTGCTCGCTGGGCTCGCACAGGTTGGGGCGACACTGCTCCTGAATCCTGGAGTACAGTCGGGAGTTGTCGGCGCGTCGGGCGCCATCATGGCTGTCATGGGGGTCCTCACCGTTCTCCGACCCAAGCTCAAGGTGTATCTGTACTTCATACTCCCAATCCCGCTTTGGATGCTTACCATCGGGTTCGCCGTCTTTTCGACCGTCGCCGGCCCTTCCTCGATGGGTCCGGGGGGTGTAGCGAACTGGGCCCACCTCGTGGGGATCGGTCTCGGCCTCGCGTACGGAGCGGTTGTCAAGAAAGGTCAAAACATCCCCGAATCGATTCACATTGGCCGCGGTCCGGGCCGCTCAGGCCGGCGCCGCTTCTGAGAGAACGTACATACGAGTCACCATCCAATATCATCATCTGCCTAGAGAAATCCCGCCACGTTTGTTCAGCTTGAAAGACGAGCACCCACAAGAAGTGCAGCACCAATGAATACGATCGCGAAAATAGCGCTTTCGAGTGGACCGATCACTTCGAAGACGTCATTTGCGACGGTCCAGATAGCATCAGCGTACAGAACAATGAGGAGGCCGAGCGTAAGCATCACCATCGCAAGCCCTGAACCATGCACGTCAAGGTCCATCCCGTTTCCGAACTTACGAGCCACTGATCAAAAGTCTGCGGCAGCATTATGAAGATACAGGTTACCTACAGGGATGATATCTGATGATTGACTTCGATGATGGAGACCAATTATTGAACATCATCGGAGTTATCCTTCTAGTATTCATCATTCTCTCCGTGGCGGTTCTCATCCTCGCAGCTATGTCCGCTCAGGAACGATCCGCTGAGCAACCAGAGACAGACTGGGACCTGCAACAAATTAATGAGAGCTATGTCAGGATCATACATGCTGGTGGCGAACCTGTTCAGACAGGGAAACTCAGCGTGACCGTTGATGGAACCCCTCGTCATCCCCAGTGGACCTCGATCACTCTTACAGAAGGCGCATACGGAGTCGTCCGAGTGGGGGACGGTGTCACGGTAACGCTCTTGTGGCAACACTCAGAATCAGAGCGGGACGTATTGCAACGGTGGCAGCTCTCCAGAACGACAACTCAGTGATTTCCCACGCACCTGATCGGCATTTCCACCTATCGAATAGATTTTAGGTCCGTTCTTCTAGGGTAAGTTGTAGATTCGTTCATAGGCTGTGATAGGCGGATAGCTTGGGCTTGACCCCAAGGAGGATGCCGATAGGCTTAGTTGACTTCGGTTCCGTATCAGGGGCACGTCCTCCAAGGCCACACGTGTCTGGATGATTGGGCTACCAGTCAACTGGCCCCGAAGTCGGGGACGGCGAGTCCGAGTGGGAACAGAGTGGTTCCGCCCGTCAGAGGGGGAGTCCACCGACAAGCCCCGTCCATTGTGGTCGGGGCAGCTGACAACGTCGTCCTGTTCAGTATAACGCGAACGGCGGTCGGCAGATGGAACGGTGGAAGATCAAGTCGGGGAAACTCAGTAGACGACGTAGAGCAGCAGATAGACGACGATACCGAGTGTGAACGAGACGAGCCACAGCGACGCGGCGATTCGTCCTATCGTCGGATGACGCGTCTGTGGAATCTCTTGGATTGGCCGCGTCATCGCAAGAAGGAGCACGTAGTAAAGCAATGGAACGCAGATGATGGCGAGCGTGATGTGAATTGCGAGGAGCGGTAAGTAGGCGAACTGGCGGATGGCTGCCGGACCCGTGAACGGAGTCGGCCCTTGCAGTGCCACCTTGTACAAATAGAGCGTGAGAAACACCGCAAATAAGACCACACTCGTGAGCATCGCCGCTCGATGACGGGCGATCCGACCGCCACGAATCCAATACCATCCGGCTCCAATAGTGAGTATAGCGAGTCCACTGATGATCGCGTTGACGAACGGAATTACGCTGAGCACCCACGCTGGGGCTCGTGGAAGAAGGCTCTTCGGGATCGCTCCAAGGGCGGCGCCAAATACGAGCGCCAGTGAAATGATGGACAGGAGTCCAGCGACTTCCGGGACGCGGTCTTTCACACGATACTCCATATTTGGACTGTCTCAGTTCAAGCACTTGAAATCGGCGAGTGATGTTGCAGATGGATTAAGGTACGACTGGGAAGAGCCCGCGTCCACGGCATTTACTCGGGACAGTCGTGTTCGTCTCGTCAATCGCCCTCCTGTGGTGGCGTCCCACCGTGTGACTCATATCAGCTTTACATATTGTATTGACTGTCGGCCCCGACGGGCCTCCACCCATTGAGGCAGCCAGCAATTGCGGATGCCCCGGTCGCCAGCACACTTCCTCTCCAGCGAAGTACCGTTCGTTGTGAGTACCCCTTTATTGTTGTATTCCATGTGTATGGGAATCATCCGTTGGTTCGAGCTTTTTCACCCGCGTCGCCAGCGCGAGAAACGTCGCGGCGAGCGTCAGCGTCACTGCCGCGGCCGCCGCGAGGTCGTGCGCTCGCACCGAGTGGTCGAGCGCGCCGTTGACGAGTTCGGCCCGCAGGAACGTGTGGTGGAACTCCCCGACGAGCGGCGCGAAGTAGTCCACGATGTCGTTGAGGCCGTACCAGACGGTGGTGACGGCGACCGCACCGACCGAGAACGTGGCGTAGCGATAGATCAGGAACGACTGGAGGCTCATCGCGAGATGGCTTACGATGAGGAACCAGTAGAGCCAGGGTTCGATACCGCCCGGTCCGTTGAGAACCAGCTGGACGAACGGCGTCCAGAGACCGAGTTTGATGTTGCCGAAGAAGGCGAGCATATGGAGCCACTCGACGTCGTAGTCCAGTTTCCACGCGGCGAGACTAAGCGCGATCAACAGCGTCGCGCTGGGACTATCGGGGACGAACGGCCACATCATCAGTGGGGTTTGGGCGAACTGGAAGCGGTAGTACCAGAACCCGAACGCGGTGCCGGCGAGGTTGATCGCGACGATGAGCCACGCATACCGAAGTGCGAAGTCCTCGAGACGCCGGGGGAGCGGCGCGAGGTACGCGGGGAGATCGTCCCGAGAGACGGTGGTTGCCATTGGCACTCCGGCTTACATTTCCGATTCGCTATCGGAGCGGTTCATCATGATGATTCCGCTGATCAACATCAGGACCGCGAGCGCGACCATCCCGAGGTCCCAGCCCATCCCGGCAGTCATCGACGAGCCCATACCACCGCTCATACTTCCACTCATACTGCTGTCCATCCCCGTTCCCATACCGCCTCCCATCCCCCAGTTCATGCTCCCAGTAACGCCGACGATGGCCTGGTTGAGCAACATCACCAGCGAGTAGCCGATCATCAGCGCCCCACTCGCGTTTCCGAGTCGGCTGGCGTAGGGCGTCAGCAGGACGACGCCGTGAACGACTACGACAACGCCGAGGACCGCCATAAGAAGCCCGCTGTTCGAATTCATCATCCCGCTGCCGGTGGTCGCAGAGAACAGCGAATACACTCCCGAGACGAGGGCGATTGCCGCGCCGTACTGTCGTGTCGCATCGGTCGTGTTCATCGTATCCATTATCAGACTCCAAGCATCATTCGGAGTGACCCGCGAACGCCCATCGGCAGCCCGATTGCCCCGATGAAGAACGTCATGAGCCACCACCAGGTCCGGTTCATTTCAGGCTTCGCGTCCGCGAGGTACCACACGATACCACCGGTGACGAGGAATTTGAGAACGAACGTCGATCCAGGAAACCCGGTCGCTTGATAGATGAGGTTGGTCAGAAACATCTTCGGCGAATACCCGAGGAAGGTAACGCCAATGAGGTTTTGTGCTGCGTCCCACAGTTGGCCGAAGACGGCGAGCAGGAGCATCGGGTGACGGAGGTGGGCGACATCAACGAATCTCACGCCCCAGTAGTACAAAGCGGTCACACCGAGCGCAATCCCCGTCGTCGCAACCGGGACCCAGAGTCGAAGCGGAGCGGCTGTTGTCGCCCCGTACAGGAATGCCCAGCCGACAGCGCCTACCGCCCAGATTGCTCCGACTACACCGACGGTCCCCGGAATCGAAAGGAATCCCCGGTTACGAGCCAATGCCCCGACGCCGAGCGCAAGGATCGTAATGGCGGTGACGACGAGATAAATCGTAGGCGTGATGAACAAGACAGCATAGTCGCCGAGCAGCCCGATGTCCTCCAACGCTCGCATCGCTCCACCGGCGATAATTATCGGTGCGAATCCGTAGGCCAGTCGAGCGTCGAATGTGACGTTCAGGTACCGTAGATATGCACGCAATCCCGGGAAACTATACCCGACTGCGGCGAGATACGTCGCTGTGTTCACAACATTGTAGCCGGTAACTGCGCGAACGCCGTCGTGGACTACGGGACGGCCAGCAGCATCTGCGACGACCGGTCCCCAGAGATATTGCCAAATAAAGCGGTCGTAGACGAGAGCCGGAAACACGAGCATGGAGATCGCACCAAGGACAATTGGAGCCAGAAGATAAAGCAACCACCATTCCTTGCTTCCTGTCTCAGGGAGAGCTTCTACTGTCTGCTTTGAGAGATAAGAACTCATTTCGAACGTCTATACGCTATCTTTGCCTCACCGACTAAAGTGTCTGGGTACTATTCCGCTGGAGTATTAACTCCCGCTCGCTCACAAAACACTTGTTGTGACGAGGGGTTGTCCAATGTGTCTGGTATAACCCAGGTATCCAGTCTTTCTGGTCTGTCACCCAGAGCTTCATCGTTTCTCTATGTGTGGGACACGGGACTACGCCCTCGTACTATCGAATCTCCGGCCCGTACTCTTAACCTAGTTAATGCAGAACACGTAGATGGGTGATTTTGCTTGGGAACTACTCAGAGCCACAATAGCGGACACGGTCATGGTAATGGCGAACGGAGCATCCGGAAACTGGCTGGCGTCGCCCTGATCAATATTGTCGGCTTCGTGATCGAACTCGCTGGTGGTCTCCTCTTTGGTTCCGTGGCACTGATCGGCGACGCCTTCCATATGCTGTTCGACGCGCTTGCGTACGTTCTTGCCTTCGGTGCCGCCTACGTCTCGCGACGTGCTGAACCGGGTGAATACTGGTCGTACGGACTGGACCGGGTTGAGCCGTTTACTGCGTTTCTGAACGGCATCCTCCTCGTCCCGATGGTCGGTTACCTCGTCTGGGAGTCCTATCAGCGATTCCTCAACCCAATCGAGATCGATCCGTTGATGACCGCGGGACTCGCCACAGGCGGACTGCTCGTGAATTTTGCATCTGTGTACTACTTACAGGGCGGCGAAATGAACCTCAACGAGAAGGGTGCGTACTATCATCTCATCGGGGATACCGGCGCGTCTGTCGCCGTCATCGTTTCGATGCTCGTCGTTGAGTTCACGGGATCGACACTCGCTGATCCGACCACTGCGGTGTTGATCGCGGTCATCATTATCTGGTCGGCCGTGAAACTGCTCAGAGAGAGTGGAGAGATTTTCTTCCAGCGAAGCCCGGTCTCGGTCGACGAAATCGAAAACCGACTGCGGGAGGTTGACGGCGTGGTCTCGATCGCCGATGTCCACGTCTGGCAGCTATCGAGTACGATTCGCGTCGCGTCCATGCATCTCCAAGATAACGTCCAATCGCTCGAAGAACGAGAGAATCTCAAGAAGCGCGTCGTCGACGTACTCCACGAGGAATTCGGCGTCGACCACGCGACGGTCGATATGTCCGCTGAAACGAGCGAGTTATCCCAGGTTCCAGAACATAGCTGATAATAGTACCTATCACGCACGTATTCAGTAGGTTTCAGGCAGCATCCGTCAAACAGCGATCAAGTACTACTGCAGTGACGCTCGGCATCTACAGCGAGGACTCTCGAGTGTATCGTATCAGTCCACAATACCGCCGGAGCTTAATGTCTCCGAGGCAATAGTCGATCATGCGCCACCTCGGTTTGAAAGCTCGGATGGCCGTCGTCGGTTCCGTCCTGTTCGCCTTCTACGCCGTCGCCGCGGTCGTGGTGATGGGCGTGTTCGGCTGGCCGCTCTGGCTTGTTCTCCTCGGGAGTATTGGCTTTGTCGGCGTCCAGTATAAACTCGGCAAATGGATGGCGCTCCGGAGTGTCGGTGCTGAGGAGCTCCCTGAAGACCGCTATTCGGATATTCATCGACGAGTCGAATCGCTTGCCGATGATATGGGCATCGAGAAACCTCGGCTCATGATCGCCCGGATGGGTGTGCCGAACGCCTTCGCCATCGGTCGGAAGGGAGCCGGGACGGTCGTCGTCTCCGAAGAACTACTGCAACGCCTCGAACCGGATGAGGTTGAGGGCGTCCTCGCACACGAACTCGCCCACATCCGAAACCGCGACGTCGTGATGATGGTGCTCGGCCAAGGTGTCGCCTCTATCGTCGCGATCGTTGCTCAGTGGGCCGTCCTCCTGTCGGGAGACAACGACCTCGCGGACTTCTTCCTTGCAATCGTTGTTGGGCAGATCACGCAGATGCTCGTGATGCTGTTCGTGTTCGCCATCTCGAGGTACCGCGAGTACGTCGCCGACAGCGACGCCGCATCAGAAATTGGGAGCGGCGAACCGCTTGCGACGGCACTTGAAAAGATCAGCCGGGGCACCGAACGGGCGCGTGAGTCGGAGGTTGATGCTCAGGTGAACGCCTTGTGTATCTTCGGCGAGGAACGCGGCCTCGCCCGCCTGTTCGCGACGCATCCACCAGTCGAAAAACGCATCGAGCGCCTTCGCAGGTAGATGGCCGTCTTACGGACGCTCCTAGCAGCCGTCCTCGGAATCGGCATAGGAATCCTGTTGCTCGCATATCCAGAGACCGTAATCCGCGTTCAGACCGCAGGTCGCATTCCCTCAGATCGAAGTGGTGAGTACGGTACCGATGCCCCGGTCTCGGATCGCTGGCGGCGGGTGGCACAGCTCGTCGGGGGCGCCTCACTTGGCCTCGGACTCTACTTTGGCGCAATCGCAGTTATGTGACGGGAGAAAACGTCTCAAGAAACGGATGAGGCAGAGTTGACGACGACGTGGGGTGAGAGGGGGTCGGGAGTGAGTGGGGGGTGGGCTACGGGACAGGTGGCCTCTGACAGCGGCTATGCCTATCAGGGTATCACCCCACAATAGCGTCTTGGAGCAGGGGAACTTATGGTTTTCTCATGAAAAGACCGAGACCAGACGAACAGCGCCAGCTGACCACGACGACACCGGCCGGAAAGGCTACATAACGATAGACCACGAACGCCCGAAAAATAATCGCCAGATGACTGTTGACCAGAACGACGTACAACGACATGTCGATTCCGTCTGAGGCCGTTGAGCACGAGTTGGACGTACGGCGTCCAGAGGCCGAGTTTGATATTGCCGTAGAAGGCGAACGCGTGGAGACATTCCTGTTCGTCCCCGAGCTTCCTATCGTAGTCCTCGAAACTCTTTGCACGTGGGTTCATGCGTTTGGCCGGCTCCCGCCGGATGACGGGGCGTACTGCCCACCGGGTGAGTAGATATTTTCGAGGACTACTATAGTGGCGAGACGGAGCGCCATGAACAAGGTGGTAGTCCAGACTATCGGGGATGACCGGCCACATGACGAGTGGTGTCTGTGCGAATCGGAAGCGATAGTACCAGAACCCAAACGTGGTGCCCGCGAGTTAGATCGCTACGATGATTCACGCATACCGGAGTTATCTTCTACCGGCTCCAGCAGACTGAAGCAGAGACGCGTGTATTTATTGAACCAGACCGCAGAATTCAACCCAGAATGGGCAGAGTCGCACTCGATACCTACGTTCGACGTCTCAGGCCGAACCGACTGACGGTTCTTAGTGCGATTGCTGTCCTCCAACTAGAGATACTGCTGGTTCTCGGTTACGTCATGATCCGTGATGTACGCATCACAGAGCCACTCATCTTTGTCTATCCGTTTCTCTGGATCAATGTCAGCCTGTGGACAGTCCTCACGACAACGACCGACTCGTCATCACGTCGGTACCACCACCTCGCCACAGCAGTTGGGATCGGGTACTTCTTCATCCTGGCCTATTTTGGTGGACTCTTCGGGTTCGGTACTGGCGCAAGGGTGATTCCGCTCCACGTCGATTGGACGCTCCCGCCGGGATACAGTCCCGTCCTGCTTTATCAGGACTCGCTTATCAGACTCGTCCTTCAACCGTACAAACTTATCGGATTCATCACTCTCTCCTACCTCGTCTACATAACCGTTCTTGATACCGCCGGGAGTGCAGTTTCAGGTGTTGTCGGCCTCTTCTCGTGCGTGAGTTGTTCGTGGCCCATCCTTGCAACGGCTGCGACTAGTCTATTTGGGAGTTCCTCAGCTGTCGCTGCCTTTGCACTTGACCAGATGTACGGACTTTCGACACTCGCGTTCCTCTCTGCAATCACCCTCCTCTACTGGCGACCATTTCAGTGACTTCTTCCGTCCCTTGAAGCGGGGTGTATGCGCATCGGAATTTCCATAATTACGGTTCGATCAACCCATTACTGGTGAATGGCACTGGGTACGGAGTCAGGGGGACAGTGCCGACCAGCAGATTGATAGCGAACGTCAGTACCAGCACCGAAGCGACGACCTGCGAGATGGCGTGTGACCGTTCGACCTTGGAGTTCAAGAGTCGGAATAATGATCCGTCCCCACCGCCGATAAGAGTAATGCTCACGCAACACCGATGGGTGAGTTAGGTCACGTGACTTGGACATAGAGGACGGAGAACAATACGGCGTTATAGACACCGTGTATCACCGCCGGAATCGCAAGATTTTCTGCGTATTCGTAGGTGGCACCGAGAATGAGCGCGAGAACAAACACGACGGCCATGTAGGTGAGCTGGCCGTCGCCGCTGAGAGCTGTCGCGTGACTCACGGCGAAGATCGCACTCGCAATGACGATTGCACTCACCGGTCGAAAGGTACGTCGGAGCGTTCCCTGGATGAGCCCCCGGAATAGGAGCTCTTCGCCAGGACCAATGAGCAGCAGAGAGAAGGGCACCAGCAATAGGAGCACGTCTGGGTTTTGGCCACCAATTTGTGCTACTTGATTCTCCGCAACGGGAACGCCGAGTGCCGAGATAACGAGGTTCATTGCACCATAGAGGACAAAAAAGACGAGGAGTCCACCGACAGTCCAGCCAGCGTCTCGGATGGTCGGACGGCGGAGTGCGAGGAAGTCGAGGCCGAGCCCACTCAGTTTGAGATAGCCAATGGCCAAGAGACCAAACGTGACACCCTGTAACATCACCGTCGAAATGACGAGCTGAACCGCTGGCGCATTCATCACATCAACACCTGCGAAAATGAGCACCCGCGCCGTGAGAAAAACGACGAGTGCTCCAACAACGAACCCGCTGACGGCCAATGCAACGGCCGTAAGCAAGCTGCGGCCTCGCTGCCGTAGTCCCGTCTCCATACTTCTAGTTTCTGGATTAGTGTCGCTTGTACCTTCCTGTCTGCTGATCCGAGTCCCGATTGTTGCTGGTGTACGCAGGCGTACGGTAAAGTCGTGGAACACGATACATATTCGGACTGACCGTGTTGTCGGAGGGGGACTACCATCGATCTGGACGGCAGTACGGTTCTCCCCCGAATCGAAATACCGTTTGACCTGGACCTGAAAGGGGATGACATGGCAATCTCGGAGGATGTCCGCCGCTACACACGCGCTCATCCACGCCACGTCACCGCAGTCGTGAGCGTGATCGGGTATGCTGTCGTCATTGGAGCATTCGCGGGGATGGTGCCGGTACCTGAGATCGAGGCAGCAACTGTCCAACTGTTCTCGGATCTGATCGCGGTCATCAATACCACCGCCCTGCTCTTGTTAGTTGCTGGCTGGCGGTTCATCAAACGCGGCGAGATTCGGAAACACCGAGCGGCGATGCTCACAGCCTTCGGCCTCATTATGCTCTTTCTCGTTCTGTACGTCTGGAAAGTAGGTGGCGGGTTCGAAAAAGCGTTCGTCGGCCCGACACTCGTCACGTACGTGTACTGGGCACTGCTCGCCGTCCATATTCTCCTGTCAGTCGTCTCGGTACCGGTCGTCCTCCATGCGGTTATACTCGGGCTTACGCACTCACCCGCGGAGCTTCGTGATACCGTTCACCCTCGTGTTGGTCGAGTTGCAGTCGCTACTTGGACGCTGAGCCTGTTCCTCGGCGTCGTGACGTATATACTGCTCAACCACATCTACGACTGGGAACGGGTTCGGCTCAGTACTGCTGCCATTCTGGTGTTCGGACCGGCCATTTGGCGCCGACGAGTTCTATAGTGTCAGTATCAATAGATAGTTCCCATATCTATCAACCGCTTGGAAAATGTTAAATCGTAATCGATCCGTCTGACATAATTCGGTTGAATTATACCGAACGAGATGAATCCTCAGAGTATGAATAAGGGACTTGGCAACGCAATAGTGGTGGCAATGCTACTCTTACTGTTTATAATGTATATCTTGTATGTAATGACCCCAGATCCAGCGGGATCACCGACGGTGAGTTTGATCATCAACGGGTCTCTAGGGGCCATTATTATCCTCACCATTGCTCTCGTTGGGGTAGTGATGAGAGACGCTGATTTCGGCACACATTAGTCAACCACCACGCAGCACGACGATGATGAATAAGTAGTAGAATTCAAACCGAGAGCAGGAGTAAAGGAGAAATCGTCACGACAAGGTGAAACTCACCAGACCAAACCTGGAGGCCGAGCGAGACCAAACGGGATCAATTCCGCTAGCTTGGTTGAATCACGGCCCGCAATAGAAATCAGTGTTTTTATGCGCGGATACGACTCGCTATTCTATGTGTCCTCTGAGAGAACTCCCATTCTAAATCTCCAATGGATGCGCACCATTCGTCTGCAGCGTGCGATCATCGTCATCACCGCCGTCGCACTCGTTGCTCGGCTCCTCTTCCTCGGTCAGCGGGTTGCCCACTTTGACGAAGGACGCGTCGGCTACTGGACCCTCCGGTATATGCAGACTGGGTCATTTCACTACCATTACATTACTCACGGGCCATTCATCCAGTTGATGAACACCTACGTCTTTACCCTACTTGGAGCAACTGACCTGACGTCTCGGCTCGTCGTGGCTGTCGTCGGTGGATTACTTCCTGGGACTTCCCTCCTGTTCCGAAACCATCTCAAAAAGGATGAACTAGTGGCGTTGGCACTCTTTCTCGCCTTCAATCCTGTACTCCTGTATTACTCCCGCTTCTTGCGCAGTACCATCTTAGTTGCCGGGTTCATGTTCGCCGCGTTCGGCTGTCTCGTCCGTGTCTATGATACACGACGGATACAGTATGTCTATGCGGCGGTCGTCTTGATAGCGCTGAGCTTCACTGCAAAGGAGAATGCTGCGGTCTATCTTCTCACGTGGCTCGGGGCGACGGCCCTAGTTGTGGACCATTCGCTCTTTCGACCGGGGACTGATAGAACTGGATTTACACGTCTCCAGTCAATCTGGCACCAGTTGGTTCAACAGTGGCCCTCCTATCGGAGAGCTCTCCCCAGATATATTGGCCATTCAGTCCTGGTCACTGGACTATTTCTCGGCATCATCCTGTTTTTCTATGCGCCGCGGACGGCTGATCCCAGCGGGGTGGGACTGTGGCAGGCACTTACGAATCCGGACCGCTTCCTTTCGCTTGTTGATGCAACAGTGACGGATATCGAGGCGGGGTATTCGTACTGGTTCGGCGGTGTCTCGCGAGAAGAGAACCTCGTCACGGTCTTCCTTGGCTTCTTCGGGCGATTCGTCGAGGTCCTTTTTACGTACGCTGGACCGCTCGTCCTATTTGCAGTCGGAGGGTTCGTCCTCGAACGGTATGGCACTCGATCTGTGCGATACCTGGTGATGTTCGCGTCCTACTGGGGATTTGTCAGCATCCTTGGCTATCCGCTCGGGACCGACATCTTCGGGGCATGGCTTACCGTTAATGCCCTCGTCCCACTGGCCATCCCGGCGGCTGTCGGCCTCGCGTGGCTCTACCGCCAAGCCACGGATGCCTGGGATCGTGACGATCGGCTGAGTGCAAGTGTGATCGTGATCCTTTTGCTACTCGTCGGAGGCCAGGTCGCCGTGACAACCGTGAACAGTGTGTACCGCCATCCAACAGCGGACCACAATGGACTCGTCCAGTACGCCCAGCCAGTTGACGATTTCCGACCGGGACTCCAAACCCTGGATGGCCGTTCAGCGTCAGATCGCGGGGTCGATGTCGTGTTCTACGGCGAGGAATTACTTGTAGAGAATCCGCCACAGCGGGGTATCCGCCCGCTCTGTGCTGATATCTCGTCGACGCTCCCACTCCAATGGTATCTAACGCGGGCCAACGCGACTGCCACCTGCGCCGCAAACGAGACGGAGTTTGATCGCGTGGTATCAGACGCTCGTCCGGTAGTGGTCATCGCCCGAGCGAAACACCAAGGCACACTTGCGGACGACCTCGACGGCTACGTGGCACGGACGTACCGTCTTCGCACCTCGAATGCAGAGGTCGTTATGTTCATCGACACTCGTCAATCCGAACAGCGCAGCCGAACGATCAGCTCTCGAGAATCGCACCGCTGGGAACCCCGACGTTCACCATCGAATTGGGCACTCGATGGCTGGGCGGCCACCTGACGATACGTCACTTAAAAGCGATGTCCAGAAAAGATTCCCCGCCAGATGAATACGATATTCGAGAGTGGGCGCGCTGGCTCAGGCAAACAAACCACCCGACCGTCCAGATTATTCGTGATTTGGTGAGTAGCGCGCTCGTCGTGCTCCTTATCGGCGTCGTCCTGTTTGCGATTAGCGGCGTCTGGCCGCCGATGGTTGCTGTCGAAAGTGGTAGTATGGAACCGCATATGTCTCGTGGAGATCTCGTGTTCGTCGTCGAGGAATCACGGTTCGCACCCACAGCGGCTCGAGATCCCACGGGTGTCGTGACCTATCGGATGGGCAAGCGAGTTGGCTATCGAAAATTCGGCAGCTATGGAGATGTCATCGTGTATCGACCAAATAACACTGGAGAGACACCTATCATTCATCGTGCTCGCTTCTGGGTGAACGAGAGCGAGAACTGGTACGACAAAGCCAATCCCGCATATCTCGATGGTGAGAACTGTCGTGAGATACCAAACTGCCCAGCACCTCAGGCGGGATTCATTACTAAAGGGGATGCAAACGACAAGTACGATCAAGTGATTGGACTCAGTGGTCCTGTTCGGCCCGTATGGATAGAAGGGAAAGCGGAACTCCGGATTCCGTGGATCGGGTACATTCGGTTACTATTCGGTGTGCTCATAGTATAGAACGCGCCGCTTTGTACCACCGAGCTACGGTGGTACGATTGGATTGAGGGACCGGGAGATTGGAGGGGGCAGGCAGCAATCACAGGACTGGCGGGAATCGCTCTGCTCCACGCCGATTTCTGTCTCTATAGTTGTCGATCTGCCGTTTGTGTAGTAGCACCTACCGTCTCATACACCGCCCGATACCGAACAATTTTCCTGTAAAGCAGATAGCTAAAGAGGGACACGTACCCGATTATGAACGAGAGTGTCGCAAGAGCAGGGGGAAGGCTCAGGCCCGCCACGAGCGCGTTCGGGACGACCGTCGAGAGTGAATTGTACGTCCCGTGGATGAGCGCAGCGATAAGTAACCCCTTGACGATTATTGGCCCTGCATCTTCGGGATTGAACTTTGCCAGACCCAAGTAATACCCTGCAATGGCGGAATAAATAACGTGCCCGGGCCCCGCTAACGCACGGACAGCGGCCGTCCCCGCAACGATGCCGAGGACTGGCATTTCGCCCCCAGCGCTTCCCTGAAGTGCTGTCTGGAATCCACGGCTGACGTAGAGCGCATTCTCGATAGTGGCAAACCCGAGGCCAGCGAACGCACCGTAGACAGCCCCGTCGATAACCGAATCGAACGAGTTGCTATTAAATGCATACAGTCGAACGGCGAGCAGTTTGACAAACTCTTCGATCGGCGCGACGACGAGGTAGAAGTACAGGGACAGTCCCGCGACCGGAATCCAGACAAAGAGCGGTTGCATGAGACTGTTGATGACGGCAGCAAAGTTCGCGAACAGCAATCCGAGCAAAAACGTCGCGAGTAACAGCCAGAGTGGCTCGCTAGTCGTGGGATCCGCGTACCAAACATATGCTGCGAGTCCGAACGCGGGGGCGACAGAGAAGAACACGAGAACGGTAACGATCGGTCGGTCCAGTAGAAGTCCGAGGCCACCGAGAGCGACCAGCGTTAGTAACAGAAGTATGCTGAGAAGAATGACTACCGCGCGACTCACGAAACGGAGGCCGTTGTACACGCTGACAGCGACGCGATCGAGAAGCGTCCGTTCGTACCAGTTCGCGATCTCGTATAACTCGCGATCGTTGTCAGCAGCCTCAGATATTGGCTCCCTATCCTCAGTACTTCACGAAGCCGGTTAGTTGAGAGGTCTGCTTGCAGAAGGTGTGTCTAATACCCGGCAAGCAGACGGTAGACTCCACGAAGACCAGCTCCTTAATTTCCTCGTCAACGCCCTTGACGAGG
>NZ_JAMQOQ010000010.1 GCF_031624635.1 Halogeometricum sp. S3BR5-2
CCTCGTCAAGGGCGTTGACGAGGAAATTAAGGAGCTGGTCTTCGTGGAGTCTACCGTCTGCTTGCCGGGTATTAGACACACCTTCTGCAAGCAGACCTCTCAACTAACCGGCTTCGTGAAGTACTGATAGTTGGCGCCGGTACGACCGGACGTCGCAGGCATCGCGGAAGGGACAGTTTGAACACCCGGCGTCGTCGGGGTCGTTGATTGTCGGATGGAACGTTCCGGCTTCGATGCCGGAGACGATATCGCTGAGTCGTTGCGGAACGACGTCATCGAGGAACTCCCGGAAGCCTGCTCGAGTCTCGATGCTAGGTTTGTCCGAACTCTGGTAGACCATCGGTGTTCCGCCGTATCCGTCACGATATGAGTTACCGAGCCAGCTCGCGTTCTTCGGGTCATCACCGACGAACCCGATTTGACCAGCGGTGCTGCTCACCTTCCCGGGTTCCTTGAGCCGGTAGTATCCACCTCCGACGGCCTCGGTAACCTCGTCGACGTTCGCCTCCAGCATCTTCGCGTAAATCGGGAGTTGGAAGCTGAGTCCATCCAGCGTGTCGCGTTCGGAAGAAGTGTACCCGGTCTTGTAGTCACGGACAATAGCTCTCCCATCGGACGTCATTTCGCCGCGGTCGAGAACACCGCGGATCGTGGTTCCGTCCACCTCGAAGGAGAGCTTGGTCTCGAACCAGGCCGGCGCTGCCGTCAGTGGACCGTTCTGAAGCCGATTGTCCGGGTCGACGTACAATGCGAGCTCTTCTTCGAGGAACCGCACGAGGATACCCGCAGGTCGCCCATCGACGGCGGTCCGGTTGTAGTACTCGTTTTGATCAGCATCACCGAGACCGGCCAGTAGTTCGAAGAGCCAGCGGTCGTCGAACTCGTCGTCGACGGCTTGGAGTTCGTCGACCGCGACACGGAGAAGTCGCGTCTCCAGATCATCTTGATCGAACCCTGCGAGCGAAACCGGAGACCCAACCTCGTCTCGGAGTTCCGTGTAGAACCGCTCCAGAATCTCGTGAACGTAGTGCCCACGATTGATTGGTTCCTCGTCTCGGTCCTCTTCCTCTAGCCCGAGGACTTCCTTTGCGTAGAAGCGGAACGGGCAACTGGCGTATCGCTCTACCTGCGTCGGCGAGAGTCGGTCAAGGTGGAACGAGAGGTCCTGCGCCGTCCCCGAAGTGAGCCAGCCCGTATTCTCTGATGGACGCGCCAACCCACGGTCGGCGGCCGTACGAATGCCATCAATCGCTGTCTCTCCTGGTGTTGCCTCTGTATCGAGTCGATCACTGCTGCCCGCCGTGTCTACGAACAGTCCCGTCGCCGACGCGGTAGTCGCGTACTCGCCGAGTGTGTCTAGACTGACTCGAGCGCCAGCAGTTGCGAACGCTCGCTGTGCGTCAGCTCGCGCACCGATTTTATCCCGCCGACCGGTCGGGGTCTGCCCGACGAGGTGGCCGAACTCATCCCGTCGCTGTGGCACCGTTTCGGTGATTCGACGGAACTCGGCCAGGATTCCAGCATCGATGTACGCTGTCCCGTCGAGTTGTTGTTTCGGCCGCGAGAGCGTGACGGTCTCAGCGGCGGCGACGAGACTTGCGATGCGGTACTCGGCCCGTCGAGCTTGGTCGGCTTCGGCAAAGTCGGGATGTGCATCTGTTACGGCGTTCACAAGTGCGAGTCGATTCGCTGAACTCGGGAAGTGAGACGCTGTCAGACCGAGGACGAACACGTGGTCGAACGTTCGCATCCCGAGTTCCGCCGCTCCGAGGACTTCGACTCTCCCATCGCGAATTGTTGGATCATCGGTGATGGAGACGGCACCGAGTGCATGCCGAGCGCGTTCGAGGTCGTCTCCGTCTCCCGTCCGTTTGACTGCGTCAAGGACTCGCTCGGCACTGCGGTAGACGACCCGTTGCGACCCAGTCGTCGTTCGATCTTCTACCGTGTCCTCGATTCCGAGGCACTCAACGAAGTGGCGATAGGCTTCGATGCTCCCGTCATCTGCCACGGTTTTTGCTTCGACGAGAAGCTCGTCGATAGCCGCTCGGTACGGCTCTTCGACGTCGCTGAATTCTTCCACGTCCGCGATCGCATCGTGTGCCTGTTCGCTATCGACGTTCTCCCAACTCGGCAGCACCGGCTCTACGAGTGGGTTATCGAGGAGGCTGCGAAGGTCATCAGTGATCTCTGTCTCATCAAGTAGCTCCAGCGCGGTCAGGAGAGCAGCTCCGACCGACGTTCCATCCAGATCGTAGTCCCGGGCGACAGCATATGGAACGGATCGCGCAGAGAACTCACTGGCGAGACGATGGGCGTACGCCGATGGCGCGGTCACGATAACGCCGATGTCGTTCGGGTCAACGCCGTCACCCAGGAGTTCCTGTACCTGCCGTCCCGTATACCGTACTTCTCCTGGACGCGATGACGGGACGACAGTCTCGACGGTCGTCTCGTCAAGCGAGAGTGTGGTGGCATCAGGACGGAAGGGTGCCGACGCTAACCGTCGATTCGCGGGTGGGCGAGACTCACGGGCTGTGATTGCATCTGTTTCGAATTCGAGGTCGTTGATGAAGAACTCCCATGCAGGGGCCGTTGCGACGTCGACACCGCCCGGAGAGTCCGTTCCGGTCAATCGGGAGAAGGTCGCGACTGTCGGCCAAGTTTCCGTGATCGTCTCGACTACACGCGATGCGAGGACAGAGAACGTGTCGAACCCACCGATGATGACGGCGTCAGTGTGTGGGAAGCACTGAGCAGGATTGGAATTCGCCACCCGTCGGTACCGCTCGGCCCAGAGGGTCGTAGCTGAACCATCGGGGAGTCCCTCGCGTCCATCGTAGAACCGCTTGGTGATGGCCTCGAGCTCGGCGCTCAGATTGACCAGCCCTTCGTCACTCAGGCGGTCGCGGACGGCTTCTGGTGAGAGCAGTCCGGCGAATTCGACGAGGCTCAGGAGGTCCTCCATCTGCTCGATGAGACCGGTTGGAGGCAGTCCGTCCCCCTCCATGAGCGACCACTTGGCGGGTGAGTCTGAGAGAGACTGTTCGACGAGTCGGAGGCGGGTTGGCTGGTCCATCCGCGAAGCAATACCGCCGATCGCTTCGCGGTCGTAACACCGGTCGACGAACTCGTCGAGTGTGAGCGCAGTGAGTTCGAGCGGGCGGCCGATGTCTTCCCACTGCGTTTCGATTTCTGGGAGGCGATGAGGTTGATTCGCGATGTAGAGGACGCTTTCGGGATTTTCTCCCGATTGAGTCGTGGCCCAGTTGAGCGCTGCCCGATCGACCGCAACAGCATCCGGGCCACAGAGAAGCCGAGACATTCCTTCTGAGGAGTGTGTCGGCTTTACCACATAATGCTACCTGAAGATATCATGATGGAAGCGGCCCTCTCATCAAATCATAACCGGATCGTGTTCATTCCACACGCGAGAGCGACGCAGGCACGTTGATGAAGAGTAGTCAATCATTCAATTTCTCCTGATTGTAAGATATAACGGCAAGACGGCGGCGTTACACATCGATGACGGGGGGTGTGGTCGAGCACGATTTACACTTCGATGACGGGACGTCAGACGCATGGCTTACACATCGATGACGGGGGGTGTACCAGACAGGTTAGTGAAATCAGAAGCAAATCCGAACTCAGAGTAGCGAAAACCGGTTACACATCGACGACGGGGGGATCTCCGACGATGGGCTGCTGAATAGTACTTCGTCGTCGGTTCGGAGTGGGTAAGACCGAAGACGTTGAATGTGAGGAATAGACTCGTCGTATCGCCAGGATAGACATCGACGGTGGTGAATCTTTTTATGCCTCCAGAATGCAGCAAGCGTATGGCCGGTAGCGATCAGGGTGGGACGGATCAATCTACCCTTGGAGAAGAAGAAACACGTTCTCAGGCGGCAGAAACTGAAACCGACGCCGCCGAAGCGGATGCCGCCGGTAACTCCGCTTCAGCACGCGATGAAGTAGATTCCGCGGAGAACTCGCAACGCTCCATCCGCGATATGCTCGATGAGGAGGGTGGTGCGTCGGTTTTCGACAACAGAGATCTCGTCGAGCCCGATACGATCATCGACGAGGAACGGATCGTTGGTCGCGATGACCAGCTCGAGTCCGTTGTCTCGTTCCTGAAACCCACCCTGCAAGGGAATCGGCCGCCGAACATGCTGTTGTATGGTCCAGCAGGCACGGGAAAATCACTCATCGTTGGAGCTGTTACGGAGCAAATCATCGAACTCTGTAAGTCGAAGGGAGAGCGCTTCGGCGTCGTCTCGATCAATTGCCAACCGATCAATACGCTCGACCAAGCGGTCTACGAACTCGTTCAAACCGTCGCGAAGAACGTGGGCGCAGAGGTCGGTGTTCCTGAGACAGGAGTGTCGACCAAACGCAAGTACCGTCGACTGTACGAACTCATCAACGAGAACTATGACTCGGTCATTTTCATCCTCGACGAGATTGACCTCCTGGTCGGCCGACGCGCAAATGACGAGCCGGCTTATTCGAAACTTCTCTACCAGCTCTCCCGTGCGAGCAATACGAACGAAATCGAGGGACGGGTCTCAGTTGCGGCGTTGACGAACGATCCGAAGTTCATGGAGAACATCGACGGGCGTGCAGAGAGCTCATTCAATCCACGAGACGTCTACTTCCCCGATTACGACGCCAATCAGTTGCGCCAGATTCTCAAAAATCGGCGAGACGCCTTCCGGCCTGATGCACTGGAAGATGACGTGATTCCACTGGTTGCGGCGTTCGCAGCGCAAAGCCACGGTGACGCTCGGAAGGCCATCGATCTGTTCCGCGGTGCTGGTGATCTCGCTGACGAACGCGGGGAAGAGGAAGTTCGCGAGGAACACGTCCGTGAATCGCAGGAGGAGATCGACAAGGACCGATCACTGAAACTCGTTGAGGGGTTGACGACCCAGAAGAAGATATCCCTGTATGCGACAGCAGCGGTCGCCCGATACTCCAGGCGGTCGGGAAGTTCAGTTCCGAGTCCAGTCGGGTTCAAAGTCTATCAGTGGGTCACGGACGAACTCGATGCCGATCAAATGACTCGAGAAACCTACGTCAAGTACGTGAAAGAGCTCTCCACGTATGGATTGATCTCGACGTCGAGGAAAAGCCGAGGACGTGGTGGTGGGATGTACATGGAGTTCACGTTCACGGGAGATCCAACAGCGATTATGGATCGAATCGTCGAGGACACGAGGCTAGAAACCATCGGTGGCCAAGATGAGCTCCTTCAGTCGGTCGTCAATGCTCAGTTGAACGAATTCCACGAGAAGTAAGAGCACCTCCGATGTCGTGACGCCGTTTCTATGGAGACGTCACCCCCCGTCATCGAAGTGTAACCGATTCTTTTCCCGGAGTTGCACGTTGATAGCGTTCGAATCCCCACAGAGCCAATCAAACTGGACGAGATTGTTCTCGGGTGGTCGATCCACGGAGGAACTTCGATTACGGGTAGGACGTGAACCCCCTCCCCCCGTCATCGAAGTGTAAATCCTCACCAGAGGGAGGGTACAGAGGACGAGGAGCAAGACGCGGATCGGCCAGAGAGGCCACGAGAGCCGCAGTCTCACGGGAAAGAGACACTAGAACAAACACGATGAGGAAGTTGTTCCCCGCTCGGTACGTCGGAGTTCCACTCCTCCGAACCTTCGCGGTAAGCGCTATTGCGGTTACGGTACTGATGGGTGGTATATAAAACTTCGTCAGACTAGTGATAATCGTGGAATATGTGATAATTCTCCTGTCTCGGCGTCTCTTCGTCCTATTCGTCGCGCTTCCGGCCTCTTTCGGCTGTTCTCGTCTCTGCCCCCCTCCCGCCCTCGAGAGTTTACACATCGATGACGGGGGGGGAGGGTTCCGAGTAATCGGCAAGGGATCGTGTCCGCCCCCTTCGTGATCGCTCGCTACTCTCGTGGACTCACGGGGGCGATATACTCGTTCTTCCAAGAATCACCCTCTCGCCACTGCCAGTAGAAGTAGTGATAACCGGGCTTCGTCTCCTTCACTGTGATGTACGCGCCACTCGTCGGGACGTCTTCATAATCGTCTGGATCCGTCGAGATATCGCGCTCGTCCAGTTCCTCGAGGTCCTCCTTATCGACCTCTTCCTCGGCTCGTCGACGCTCGAGTTCTTCTTGTCGCTGTCGACGTTTCCATTCCGCCAGATCAGCCGCGTACGTCGCGACCGCTTCTAGCCGTTCCGGGGATTGGTTCTCGAGTGGTTCGCGAAGATACTTCGGCAACTCTGGTGCGGGCGGTTTCTCCGCGATGTCCTCGGTCATAGTTACCCCACGAACGGCGTGTCACATCAATCTGTGGGGTAACTTTGAGGTTTAACGATGCTCACCCCCCGTCATCGAAGTGTAAGACTGCTCGATACGCCTTGTTAGGGCTGAATACTCGACATTCGATCTTCGACGACGACAGACAGAATACTGATAGTTCCAGAAAGCACTTCATTCCGCCTCGTCGAACGGGACTGTTGGATCGACTGACGGGTAACACCCGTCTGGAACGGGGAGTATGGACATCTCACGAACGACATTCAAGTGCGCTGGACAACTGGTCGGCTACTTCGTGCTGGGTCTCGTCGGCACGGGGGCTATCGTCCTCGGATTACTATACGTATTTCAGCCGATTCAGCGCTCGTAACTGAACGTACATCTGTTCTGAACCGCCTCGTTCTCGCGAGAAATTCGGCGCGGACGAATCAGCGGCCTATTCGATGATATCGCTCGGCGTGAACAACGAGAGATCGTCTCGTTCGGCAGCAGTACTGCGGAGCCCGTCGGAGAACCCGGAGCGACAGAAACAGCAGTAGTGATACGTCAGCTCTTCACCGCCGTCCCGCGACCACTGGACCTCTTGGGCGGTCCGTTCGAGATCAGCGAGATCGCCTTCGGTCATTTCCCGTGTCGTGTATTTGCACTCGCCGGCGACGAGCGTTCCGTCACTCCCGAGGCCGACGACGTCGAGTTCGTGGTTGCGATGCCACCAGTAGCCGATCCCTTGGTAGGTGTTCGGAAGTAGCGATGGGAGGGCGTTCTGACAGACGATCTCGAACATCGGTCCCATGTAGTCCGTGAACGTCGGCTCGACGAGTTCCTCGTAGGCCGCGTCACCGAGCTGGACGAGCTTCCCGGTCTGTCCATAGACGTAGCGGAACCAGAATCGGAAGAGCGGCTCCTTCAATCGATACCGGCTCTTGCGCGTCGCGTTCGGATTCGCCGTGACTGGGATGTCCCGCTCGACGAGCCGTAGCCGACGGAGCTTCGAGAGGTACGATCCGAGGCTGTTCGAGTCGACACCGGCGAAGTTGGCGATCTCGCTGGTTTCGTGGTTCCCGGTGGCGATGGCCCGGAGGATCGTGTAGTAGGTCTGTGGCTCGCGGATGCCGAACTCGGTCCGCAACAGGAACTCCGGCTCGTTGTGCAGGACGCCGTGTTCCGAGAGGATGCGCGCCTGGATGTTCTCAGCGAGCGTCGCGGACGGATCGAGCGCACGGAGGTAGTACGGCGTCCCCCCGAAGACGCCCCACGACTGGACCGTCGTGTCCGGGTCGTCTCCCGGATAGAACTGCCTCGCGTCGTCGATCGACAGTGGCGGGAGATCGATCGCGCCCGTTCGTCGCCCGTACAGCGGACTGCCGCCACCGAGGACCTTCTCCTCCATGACGCTGATCGACGATCCGACAAGGACGAGCGTCATGTTGGTGTCTTCGAGCTGGGTGTCCCAGACGCGCTGGATCTTCGAGGGCAGTGCCTCGTCGGATTGGACGAGGTACGGGAACTCGTCGAGGACGACGACCGCGTCCTGTCGGCCCAGCGCTCGCAGGAGTGCCTCCCAGTCGCGCTGGATGTCCTCGAGGAGGGGAAACGTCTCGCTGGCGGTCGTGACGAAATCGGCGAGTTGTACCTCGGGGGTTTCCTCGGTCGCCTGCCAGTAGACGGCATCGTCGATGTCGGTCGTCGCCTCACGAACGAGGGCGCTCTTCCCGAGCCGGCGGCGACCGTAGATGACGAGCAGCTCGGCTTGCTCGCTGTGGAATGCTGTCCGAAGTGTCTCGAGTTCGTCCGCTCGATTGACGAACCGGCGCTGTGTCATACCTCCGATTCTGGGCGCGGAAGAATAATACTGGCGATTATCTAAATCACGATTTTGTTAATCGTGATTTTGCTCTTGTCTGTTCCGATAGTGACCTTCAGCAGCATCGAGAGCCGATACAGAGGTGCTCAGTCGGTTCAAGTAATTCGGTTTTCGGCGAAACGCTTACCACCGAATTGGATAGTTCGTCTATCATGGGTGGAACGGATTCGCGGAATGGTGCTCTCGACACTGTTCGCGAGCGACTCAACGTCGTCACTCAGGAGACGCGATTTTCGCTCATCCAGGACATTCTCGGGCATCCGTCGGGGCTGCCGACGCTGAAGGAGTTGGACTACGTCAATCCGAGCCGGAGTCAAACGACGATTCGCCAGCATCTACAGCGCCTCGTCGAGACGGGCATCGTCGAGAAAGTCGAACTCCCTGAGGACCGTCGGCAGAACGATCTCCCGTACACGTTCTACGGAACCAGCGAGGAGGGGCGTCGATTCCTCGAGGAGCACAAGCTTTTGCGCGCAGAGGAGACCCTACGGAAGATCTACGACCGGGTCGAGAAGACCGCCGAGATCGAGCGCTACGAGTCAGCCCCGCGTCCCGAGCGGTGAATGATTCAGCGATTCGATGTTGACGCCATGGCGAGTTACCCCACACTGTTCGGCCAGTTCTACTCCGTGGGGTAACTTCGGGCAAACTCCACTTCAGAGCCTGGCTACCGACACTTACTGGAATCCGACAGTAGAGTCATCGTCGAACGCGTTCTCTGAGGCGGAACCATCGATGTCGGATAGATCGACGTCGGCAGTCGATTCGGGATGGGTGTCTTTCGTCATCGTATCGAGTTCCTCGGGAGTGGGGAAATCCTCGACGGAGACTGTCTGTGCATCCCGTAGTGCAGCTCGGCGCTTGGCATCTGTAACGAGTTCCTCAATGTCAGCTCCGCTGAGACCGGCAGTGTGGCTCGCGAGCTGTGCCAGTTGTGCCCCAGTGAGGTCGTGTGGAACCCCCCGCAATTTCGACTGGAAAATCGCGTGACGGCTCTCCTCTCCCGGAAGACCGATCTCGACGTGCGTTGCGAGTCGTCCAGGGCGAAGAATCGCGGGGTCGATGTCCTCGGGCCGATTCGTTGCTCCGACGACGATGGCCGTTCGATCCTCGGCGGTGAGATGAACGAGTAACTCGCTGGTGATCTTTCTGTCCTCGGCGTGCGCTCCACCAGCGCCGACGTCGCGACCGCCGAAGAGGTGCTCGGCCTCGTCGAGGAAGATGACGCAGGGGCCGACTGCCTCGGCTTCCTCGAAGAGCTGTCGGATCCGCTGAGGTCCTTCGTTAATCCACTTGCTAGTCACGTCCGCCGGGCCCAGCTCAAGGAACGAAATATTGAGTTCGCCAGCGAGCGCTCTCGCGAACAGGGTCTTACCGGTGCCTGGTGGGCCGTAGAAGAGAATTCCACGTGACGGTTCGATCCCGAATCGATCGTATCGGTCGTCACCGCGTGCCGCTGCTTGGACAGGCTGGAGGACCTCTTCAGCGAGTCGTTCTTTCACATCATAGTAGCCAGCGACGTCGTCGAAGCTGATGTCCGACCGAGTCCAGTTGTATTCGAATTCTTGATCACCCGGTGTCATTGCCGGTGCTCGTGAGGTTCCTGGATGGTGGCCATCAGGAGTCTCGATTTTCGACGTAGACGTATCTACTCCTTGCCCAGACGATCTATTCGTTCTATGTTGATTCTCTTGAACCATCTCCTTGATTCCTTCAGAATCTATGGACGGACTGGGTAGGTGACGTCCAGTGGCGTAGTAGTAACCGTTCTCACCCTGTGGATCGTAGTAAAGTATGGCGATGAGGGAGGCAGCAATCCCTAATCCGAGTGCTGCTTGTATCTGCGGATCACTCGGGCCAATCCCTGAGAGGAAGTTCAGTTGGGAGATCGTGATGAGGGTGGCGACAAATGTGATTCCCTCAGCGACCAACAACAGTATAACAAAGAATTGGTAGACCAACGCGAATGGATATAGACCGATCACACCGACGGTTTTCAGAATAGGGATTCGCAAATCCCCTCCGATGTGTATCGCTAGGATTCCAAGGCCCAGTCCAACGACTACAGTCGGCGGTAAATTCAGTAGGGGTGCGACTACCCACATGTGGAGGAGGGCCAATGTCGTCCAACCGAGCATGAAGAACAGTCGGTAGATACCACGCTTCTCGTGCTTGCACTCCATGACTCGGTAGGTCACGTACTCGACGCTCGCGAAGAGACCGAGAAAAACGATGACGCTAATAGCAGTTTCGAGAATGCTCATCGGATCACGTGATCGGTATCAGGAGACCTGTGATGGGCGGGCGCTGCGATCTGCGCGATTATCTCGCGCCAGGGTTCGGGGCTCATATGGGCCGCGGTGTGTCCGTACGGCCACTGGGAACGGCATCAACAGATGCGTTCACAATGGTCTATATTCCTTTCAAGCCGGTCCTACGCTATAACTTCTCGCTTCAGAAGGGTTCATCAAGGGGGCATTCACATCGTCTCGGATGGCTCACCACTGGTATCATCGTCCCAGGGTGGAGCAGAAGCCTGTCCTGGTCCCTCTTCCTGCCGGGCTGTCCAGTCGATATCGGACTCGTCGGCCGTGTCGGCGAGTTCGTCGTTGGCTCCAGGACCGATGAGGTGTTTTCCACCGCGTGTTCCCATATTGTACGCCGCGTAAGGACTACGCGTCATCGCACCAGCAAAGACGATCCCACTCGCCTTCCCAGCTTGGACACCGGTCTTTCTTGCTTGCTTGCCAGCTCGGCCGGCCGAAGCCGCAGCTCGTCCGGGAACCTTCGCAGCAGATTGTGCAGCTTTGATTCGCTTCACGCTACGGGCCGACCTCGATGCATCCATCCTGAGTGCTGCTGCTCTTTGCCCTAAGCTCTGAGCTCTGTCGTTGAGATCGACTGTTGTCTCTCCGCCCGCGGCAGTCGGGAAGGTCGCCTTCCCTTCGGCATCGGGTGTTATCGTCGTTACACCCTCTGCGGGTTCCTCTGCCCCCGTGAGGATCCCGCGGTCAGCCGCTTCTGTGACGTCGAATTCACCATCCTGATACGCTTCAGTTAGGAAATTGCGATTCGAATCGGCTTCGTCGGCGGCTTTTGTATTCTGAGCGATTGTTTCTCGATGAGCGTCTATACTCTGGGACCCGACTGCCATTCGTGCCCCGGCCGTTCCGGTGCTCTTGGTTTTAGCACCCAATCTCCTCGTCGTGGCTTTTGCTCTACTAGCCTGTGATCGCGCCGTCTGTACTGCGGGCGCTCCAGCGAGTTTATCTCGAGCGTAGCTAACCTTCTTGGAGAGCAGTCCTGAGGCAGGATCGATCTTATCTTCTACTGGCGGTTCCCGCGTTCCGATCGCCTCTGAAACGCTGCTGCGCATCGTCCCGCCAATCGTCGAGTTCCCGGTGGCCGCAGATGGATCTGCAGCAGTGCCGCCGGATGTTCCACCAGAGGATCCGCCTGACGATCCCCCACTCCCGCCTCCACTTGTCCCGCCAGAACTCGACTTCGAAGCACTACTCACGGCTCCCGAACCTGCACCAGCGCCGACGGCGACTGCTCCGACCCCCGTGGCGGCGATTGCGGCGGCGACGGTCATCGTGAACGCCGCGTCGACGCCGAGCGGTTGCCCAGCCCACCCAATCGTCTTCCAGATGACGACGAACAGGATGATCGGGAAGATCAGTGCCAGCGCTGCTGAGACGTAGAAGCTAGCGACGTCACCGCTCGCAGAGATCCCACCGGTCGCGATCACGTTGAATACGCGCATCACGAGGGCGATTATCGGGCCGACGAGCAGCGCATATACACCCATCCGGAGCCACGTCGCGGCGAAATTACTGATCGATTTCATCGGTCCCCAGTTCGCGTACCACAGGACCGCGAAGAAGGGAGCTCCGACGGCAACCGTGACGACGATGAACTGCCGGAGGACCAGCAGTACCGACGCAATGATCGTCGCGATGAACATCAGTGGCACCGCGACGAGGAGCGCGATGACTTCGACGCCCAGCCCGAGTGTCGAGCCCCAGCTCCCGCCGAGGTCGGCATTGAACGTGAGGACGAACGTCGGCGGGGCGAGTGCGTTGGTCACCGCGTTCGACGCCTCGATGAGGAACCCGAACAGCGGCTGGGAGATCGCGATGAAGAAGATTACTGCGACCACGCGGGCAACCATGTTCCACAGCGAGGTCTCGCGGTCCTGACTGAACGGCATCGCGATCAGTCCGCCGGCGATTAGGATGGGCAACAGCGCGATCGAGAGCCGGAAGACGTCGTCCCATGCGCCCGTGACCTGCGCGCTCGTCATAATCGAGGGCTCGATGGTCAGCAGCGGCTTCAGCCCGACATTGAACATGAAGTTGATCGCACTGACCAGAATCGAGCGGAGGAACTCGAAGATAGCCCGGACGATCGCGTCGGGCAGCCAGCCGAGGTCCAGGAGGTCAGCCATCGGTCTGTCCCTCGAGTGTGGTCACGAGCGTTCCGCTACCCGGGCGGGAGTGAGCCGTCGAGACGCCCGGCCGTTGCTTCACGGTTCCTCCGTCGTGTGGCCGTTCGTGACTGCGTCCGATCCCCCGTCAGGATCGATCTCCGGGTCGGCGTCGACGACGTCGTTGAGGTCGGCCGCGTGGACATCCTCGTGATCGGCCTCCATCGCCATCTGGAGGTCCATATCGCGGTTCATCACGTGCGGGAGGTCGGTCATCTCGAGGTCCTCGTGGAATGCCGCGTCTCTGGATGTTCCGTCACCCTCGGCGAGATCGATCCCCTCGACGCCGGCGAGCCAGTCCCACGGATCGAGCGCGTCGTCCAAGACGGTGTGCTCGAACGGCCCGCTCCGGATTTCGAGGCGGCGCCGCCCGTGGACGCTAGTCGCCAGTAAACACTCCGAGTAGTCCGAATCCTGTCCGCGGGCTGCCGTCTGGATGAATCGAATCTCGTCGGTCGAGAAGCCGTAGTACTCTGCCGTCTGCTCCGAGACCGATTCGGCGTAGAACAGGCACTTCACGTCACAGTTCTCGTAGACCTCGCGGCGCTCGTTCGTCCGGACGAACTCGTGGGCGGTTTGGCTCATCAGCGTCAGTCCAGCCTCGTAGTGACGCGCGTGGCGGATGTACAGGTTGATCAGGTCCCGGGCAGCGGGTCGGCCCAGTAGGTAGTGGGCTTCGTCGAACGTGACATCCACCTTGTAGGGCGACTGCTTGGCCTCCAGGTAGGCCCACGAGAGCATCGCATGGAGGATGAGCGGCATCTCGCCGGTGTCGGCGAACGAACTCATGTCCATCACGACGAGTCGTGAGGAGAGATCGAGGTTCGTCTGGCCGTTCAGGTTGTGGTTGATACCTCCCGGTTTGAACGACTCGAACTTCGGCTGGAGGCTCCGAGCGAGTTCCTGATGATGGTCGGTCGGCGTGACAATCGTATCCGAGATCGAGATTACCCCTCCGTGGAGAGGTCCCACCTCGTCGCCGAGCTCCGCCTCTTCGGCGTTCGGAACGCCGTAGGACTGGAACTGTCCGAGTTCGACTCCGTCGATGACACCCGCCTCGTGGGCGGCTTCGAGGCCGCCGGCAGCGATCACGTTGACACCGCGGATGAGGTCGTCGAGCGTGGGTGACTCCCGCCCGTAGGTGTCGAACTCGCCGAGGATGATTCCCTTCGAGATGTAGGCGTAATGGGCGGCCTGAATGAGAATGCCCTCCTCGCCGGCGGACATGCCGTCACGCTGGTCGAAGTGAGTGTGGAGCATCTCGATGACCGACCGAATCGTCAGCGCGTAGGTGTCGTCGCCGTTCTCCTGTTCGGCATCCGCCGGCGGCGAGATGTCCATCGGATTGACGGTGTAGTTCCCGCCGAAGCGGATCACTTCGCCGCCGAGGGACTGTGCGAACCGCGGGTAGTCGTCACCCGCCGGGTCAAACAGGATGCACTGGACGTTCGGGTCTGCGAGCAGTCGCCGGTAGATCTCCAGCTTCCGGAAGTAGCTCTTTCCCGACCCCGTCTTCCCCGAGATCGCCATCGAGTGGCCCGACAGCGCGTAGCGGTCGAGGATCACAGGCCGCTTCGTATCGTCGAACCCGAACAGGACGCCCTCGGGGTCGTAGATGGAGGGTTCGACGAGGTTGAAGAACGTCCCCAGCGCCTCGAGCTGAATCGGGTGCGTGTTGTCGATGGTGTCGCTCGCTAGTGGGGCGACCGATCCAATGGCCTCGAGTTGCTGGTGTTTCACCGGGCTGAGGTCGACGTCCTGTTCGGCGAGGATGGCCTCCACCCGGTCGAGCATCTCGTCGAGGCCCTCCTGCGTGTCGGCGACCAGTTCGAGGTAAATCGCGACATCGTAGAGCTTGGTCGTCCCGCGGATGGTGTTCCGCAGGAGCCGTTCGAGGTCCTGCCGTTCGAGTTCGTCCTGGTAGGTGTCGGTACGGCCGCGTTTCTGTTTGACCGACAGCGAGGTGACGGCCTGCGTGTAGCGCTTCTGGAGCTGGCGACGGACGTCTTTCGCGGCCCGCGGCTGGACGTGGAGCGACAGCCGCAGATCGACATCCGATAGGGTCAGCGGCACCAGCCAACCGAGGCCCACCTTCCGGGGGAACGAGGTCACCGTGAGAACCTGCGAGATGCGGTCGTCACGGACCTGGAACTTCGGGTAGTCCTGGACGACTCGGGGAGCGATGAGCCGCTTGTCGAGCTCGCCGCGCTCTTTCAGGGTTTCCATCGGGGTGGCGAGGTCGACGTCGTCAGCTTGGAGCTGGTACGCCGCCCACTCGATGTTCTCGGTGGTGGTCTCGCGGTCGAGCAGCGCGAGGTAGTCCAGCGCGTGGCGCGTCTCATCGCCCGAGAGTTCGTCGATCGGACGCCGCTCGACCGACTCCTCTGTTGTCTCGTTACTGAACGCCTGGGTGAATCGTTTGATCATCTCTTGGTCTCTGCGTGTACGGTCGGGGTGATCGGTCGGCGGTACAACTCCTGAAATCGCTCAAACATCGGTTCCCTCCGGTGGATCTGCCCCACCGTGATCCTCGTCGACCGCGTCGGCAAGCTGCTCGACATCACCCTCGATTACGTCGAGAGCGCTGCGACGGGCCCGGAGCGCAAGTGCGACGCCGACGACCAGCAGAAACAGCCCCGCGGCGTACACCTCGACGACGAGGGCCGTGGTCCCGGTCGGCGTGCTGGTCCACTGCGTCGGATACGCCTGCTCGAACAGCCCCACAGCGACGGCCGTCACACCGACGCCGGCGAGGCCGATGGCTGTCGATCGCCGTCCCGACGGGAGCAGGATGACCAGACTCAGCAGGAACGTCGGAAGGCTTCCGGCTGCGAGCCCGAACGACGCCTCTCGCACGAGCAAGTACGGCACATCTCCAACCTGACCGCTTCCGAGGAACGCACTGAGGGCCGTGGCCGCGAACAGGAGCGCTGTCGCGAACAGCGTCACGCCGGCATATACCGACAGTGGCGAGTGGTAGTGCTTTCCGCGTCCGATTGGGCCGACCGTTCGAGCGTACCACGCGAGGATACGGGAGTTGTCGACCTGGTCGATGTATTCCTCTTGGACGCGCCCGCCGTACGGCAGATCACCTGTCGACTCGGGACGAGGCTCGGGATCGGATTCCGGGTTGGCGAGTTCAGCTTCCCGGTCGGCCTGCTCGAAGGCCGTCGCGAGGTCGAGCGATTCGCCGGTCGTGGAGTCCGTCAGCGTGTCTTCATCCGGCTGTGTGAAGACGCCGTGTTCGAATCTAATCGGGGCTTCTTGGCCTCGGTATACCTGATAGAGAATGTCGAGGACGTCGGCGCGGTCATCGAGGATAGTCGTCTCGACCTGCGTGCGCGGCAACTGCGAGGCGACCCGCTGAACGCGGGCCCAGACCTCGTCGAGATATGGATCTTCGTCGTCGACAGTCGCCGCGCGACCCCCGAAGGGGAGTGCATTGGTGATGGCGTCGAAGCGGCCACCCTCTTCGTCCTCTCCTTTCTTGACTGCGACGGCGACGAAGAAACGCCGGTCGCGAACGTTCGCAAGCGCAATCGTCCGGTCCAGCCACTCGGCGTGGGCGATCCGGCCGTACTCGAGGAGTGGCGAGTCGGTCACTCGGTCGCTGTCCGTCCCGACCACCGCACCGCCGTCCGTAGCTGGTTCATCTGCAATCTCTTGATCGTCGACGGTCGCGGTCGGCTGGCCGGTCGGTGTGCCGGGAGCGTCAACCCCGACGAACTTCTCGATGTACTGGTCGCCGTTGAACCGAGTCGTGAGCGTTAAGAACTGCGTTGGGAATTGCAGGCCCCGCAGGAACGTCATGTACGAGACGTACAGGCTATTCCGGCGTTCTTCTGAAAGCGTGAGCCACTCGCGAGGCTCGATCTCGATCAACATCGTGTACGCCGTCGGTGTCTCGATGACCCCACCGTCGCGAACGTTTTCGAAGCCGAGGAGGTCGAGTGTCGACCCTCCAGCGCCCGCCCCGTTCTCGGGGGTCACGGTCTGTCCTCCGGCGTCGACCCGTCGATATTCGGCCGGGTGCGTTCGAGGCCACTGGGGTAGGCGAGGTCGACGCCTTCGGAATCTGGTGACTGACCAGCAGTTGTCACCGGGGGTTTCGTAATCCACTCGTCTTGGGTGACGCCGGCAGCGAGATCTCCATCCTCGGGGTCAGGATGTCGCCAGATGTAGACGTTCGACCCGGTCTTGTACTGGAAGACGGCATGCGCATACCGCAGGGGACGCTGGCCGGGCGGCGTCTTCAGGAAGATCAGCCCGCCGACACCGATTCCGAGGGCGAAAAGCGGGAAGGTGAACAGCAGTGGAAAGCCGATGGTGTAGAGGACGGCACACGGCGCGAGTGGAATGGCGAGCGACTCGGCGAGACGCTTCACGGAGAAGCCAAGGAACTTCGACTCTAGCAGGTTACTCGCAACCGGGACGGGGTCGGGCATCTACTCGCCCTCCTCGTGGCACTCGTCCCCGGACGGGAGAATACCGCCGGCTTCCAGCTGCTCGGCTCCCTTGATCAGCATCCCCCGCCAGTTGACACCGTGGCGTTCGCGGACGGCCTCGAGCCGCTCGAATTGCTGGTCGTCCTTGATGACGATACGGGTCGAGGTCATCGCTCGGCCCTCTCTGCAGTGAATTCGACAGCGCCGCCGTCCCCGTGGTTTGTCTCGGACTCGACTGTTCGGAGCGTGCCGTTCGCGTCGAACAGGCGCGAATCGAGTCGATGATCGGTGGTGGACGTATCCGTGTTGGCTGGTGTTTCGTGCGTCTCGGTATCGATGGCTGACTCGGCGGGTTGCTCACTGGGGTCGGTACTGTCCTGTTCCGACTGGCGACGTTCACGTTCGGGGTCGTCCGGTGTAAGCGCGAACCTTAGCTCTCGGCCCTCGAGACGCTTGGCGCCTTGGATAAGCATCCCCCGCCACTGGACGCCGTACTTGTCCCGGATCGCCCGGAGTCGGCGGTACTCCGCCTCGCTTCTGAATTGAATCTCGATTTCAGGCATTCTGGCTCACCGGTTTCAGCTGGCACTCTCGTCGAGAACTACGGCGGGACGCGGCAGATTGAAATCTGGAGTCACCGAGAGCAGGGTTCCGAACGGCGCCACCAGTACGACGTCCGTCCGGAGGATGGACTGTGATTGCATCACACCCCAGTGGTCCGTGGGACGAGCATTTGTTTATTTCAAGAATGCGTAACGCGTAACACTGCGTCGGGCGCACGGTTGCGTCAGCCGCAAACCTGCGATTTCCGCATTCTGAGCGAACTTTTGAGCCGGTTCTGCGTCGCTCCAGACCACAGTATCATGTCACCGCTCCCCCTGCTCCTCACCATCCCGGCGTTCGCCACTCGGTTCGTCGCGACTACCCAGGATCTCCTTCTCCCGGTCGCGGGGCCGCTCACTCTCCCGATAGGGCGTTGGATTCCCCTCAATGAGCACCCCTTCTCTGCGTTCGTCCTCGCTGCGGTTGATTTCGGCTCAATGCTGGACTTTCCGGCGTGGACGAATACCGTGTTCTCCATGGCTGGCCTCGTCCTGCTGGTTCTCGGAGTGATGGCGTGGCTGGGAAGCCATAGCGGATATCGTCGGGCGTGGGGGCGACGGATGGCTTTCTCCGGAGGTGGCTTGTTCGTCGTCGGAACCGCGTTCGGGACCTTCGTCGACCTCCTGCAGTATGTCCTCGGATAGGCGTCGCGGTCGAGTGCGTGATGCGTCTCCATCGACGATAGCTTCGCTGTGGCCGTGTCTTCGCGACCGAATTCAGGCTGTCGTCGATCCGATTCGAGGCCACCTGATTACTCTTCCCGTAGCAGTTCTCGGGATGGTACTCATCATCGTCTCGAGCGCGGTCATCGGTGCTGCTGCGGGTGCGCTCGTCATTCCCAATCCCGAGCCAGGTGTCGAGAAACACTACGACGACACGTTCCGGGTCCTCGCGAGCAACGATCGCGATCCCGGACGCAGTTCTCAGACCGTCGGCGTCTACGAGTACGCAGACAACGGAAGCATCACGGCCGTCAACAGGACGGTCGTCACCCAGCCAGTCCAGCTGTGGGACTCGAATATTCAGTCGCGAGATGCTTTGGTCATCGCGAACGAGTCCGATATGTACCAGAGCGGACTGCACGGTTTCGTTCAGATCCCCTATCGTGACCGCTGGACGCCGCTAACGGACTGGTGGAACACCGAGTTCCGAATCCTCCCGCTCTACTCGGCTGACCCCTCCCGAGCGACGAGTACCGACGGTCACTATACAGTCGAGGTCCGCCACCCGAACGGCTGGTGGAATCCGGTGTACAACGCCGAGGTTGAACGCGTCGACGGCAACCTCACCGTCACCAACCCGGACGAGGCGCTCGTCCTCTCGTCGTACTACAGCACGGTGATCGACCGGAAAATCCAGATCGTCGAAGGTCTCCTCCAGCACTCTGCGATGGCACCCAGTCCGGCAGCCGCTCGAAGTACATCCTCGGTCCCGACCCGCAATGGGAGCGAAGTATTCCCCACGACCGACGGTGCAAGTGTCGGCCTCCAGTGGCGCCCCGGCTCCCACGAACTGGTCCGGGATGCCTACGTGGGGAACATTGACGTCGCCCCCGGGGTGTGGTATCGCGGTCGATACATCACCCCGAGCTGGCAGCTGTCCACCTACGTTCCGTGGGACTACCGGGTCGACGTGCCGTCGGACTACAGCGAAAGCGGGTCCTGTACCATCGGGAACAACACCTACTCGCTTACTCGATGGGCCGACTACCGGCTGCTCGATTCGGATGCAGAGGTTGTGAACGTCACCGCCGGGAACATCAGTCTCGACTATGCTCGCCCGGGAATGTGGACGACGGTCAACCTCACCAGCTCGGCCCCACGTCGGCTCCCGCCGGGACGGTACGACCTCACGGCGACGCTCCGCATCGAAACCGAACTGGAGACACACTACGGCGTGTCGAGCGCCCGCTGCTCAGAGTGGGACTCGATCCGGACGACCAACCGGACGGTCGAACTCCAGTACACCGTGCCCATCGAGACGGTCAACAGCGACGACCTCTCGGTGGACGTCCAGGTGTACGACCGGCCCGGTCGAGACGTGGTCTCGGTCAACTGGACCGGCGAGCAAGGCCTCGCTGCCGGCGCCGCGGCGTGGGAGGATGTCGAGGTACAGATCGGCGAGAAGACGATGTACGTGACCGCTCCGTGGCGGTTCTACTCGGTTTCGCGGAACACCCACGTCGAAGAGCGGACGAGCGGCGGCACGACCGCTGTCGAGGCGTCGCACTCCTATCGGGGCACGTATCCGGCGATGCTCCACTACCGAATGAGTCCGGCGAACGTGAGCGTCCTCGCCGACCAGCCTGCCGATCAGCACATCTGGTGGAACCGAACGTACGTCGCCCGGAATCGGTCCGTTCCGGCAACGCCGCTCCCAAGTTCGATCATCGCGACGCAGAACACGAAACCGACGTACCTCTACGACCAGTTCGCCGGGGTCCTGAAGAGCACCGACCAGGTGACCGGCGAGTCCGTCACGGCAGAGGCGAGTGACGTGTGGGGGCTTCCTGTGGATACGTCGGTGAGTGTGACCCGCTATCGGGAATCCGAGCTCACCGTCACTGTCAACCAGTCTGCGGGGACAGCCGTGGTGTTCCTCACGAGTGCGACCGGCCTCCCGCTTCCCGGGCGTACCATCACTTTCGACGGGGCAGCCGTAGACAGCGTCACAACTGGCGCGGATGGTCGGGCGACCGTCGACGTGACAGGGACGATCGTCCGAGCGCATTTCGCTGGTGACTACTGGCGCGATTCGCGTCCGACCTACTATCTCGACGCCCACGGATATGGCGTGTCACAGACGGCGTTCGTTGGTGGGGCGACCGGGGTACTCGGCTACCTGAGCGCGGCTATCTCGAACGCAGCCATATTCGCGGAGTGGCTGGTCTTCGGGATCTTCGCGTTGCTGTGGATGCGATTCATGCGGGAGCGACCGGCGAGCAGGCGGTAGTGCGAACCTCAGAGTATCGCCGGGAAGTAAAACCAGCACAATGCGAGTACTTGACCGACGATTCCCCCGACTAAGAACCCTGCATTCCATACCCTCGAGTCGGCCCTAAACAGTCCGAACCGAAGCGGAAGCGGGGACACTGGTCGGAAGGGACGAACTGTGTGATCACCGCGACCGACGGTCAGCGCATCCGCCAGCAAATGTGAGATGACCCCGAGGAACACCGTCGTCCCGGCGAGTACCGCAATCGGCCAAGCAGGGAGGACGACCGGCGCTGCCAGCAGGCCGACGTAGAGCCCTGCGCAGGCGACCGCGCCGACACCCAGCGCGAACCAGACGGTGTGCGTCGGCCCGCGGTGGGGGAGCCAATCGTAGTCGTGGTCGAGATCTGGAAGGCGACAGACCGCTACTGCGACCACCGTCATGGCGAAGCCGACGATCCCAAACAGCCCTGTCAGTGGGAGCATCAACAGGAGCGCGATTCCTCGGTGTCCATCCCTGTGCATAGTCCGGTCGGTGCCACTCCTAATCGGGGCACCCTCATTCCCAGATTGGGTGACTCCGATATAGTCGTTCTCGGTGTCTGAGGGGCTGTCCCCACGAAAATCCCACATCGGCCGTAGCTCTGTGGTGATTGGGCCTATTGGGATTAGTGCGAGTCTTCGGACTTTCGGATGTAACTAGTAGCAGACATGTCGAAATCGGCGTGACCGATACAGAGTATGAGCCTTGTTTAGACGCTCCTGAAGACGTCGGTCAGCGATTCTATTGGCTGAACAGAATCCATCCATGAGTGCTTCTCTTCCCGATTTCGTTCTTTGAGCAACGACCGTAGCGGACGATCTACACCGCGTCTAAACAAGGCCCAGAGTATGTATTCAGTGTCTCGTCCGTGTTGGTCTCACACCACAATCGGTCGACTCACTCCTCACGAAGGTATGCGGACGCCTCACGGCGTCCCGCGCCTAACAGGAGGACGCCGAGAGCGACGAACCAGACGATCTGGGTAAGCCCGAAGATGCCCCCGCCGATCTCACCGAGTGCTGGAATCGCCGAGATGATACCTGCAGTCCCGACCACGAGCCCGAAGTAGTTCACCAGTCGGTGGAGCGCCCGCGTCCGTAGCGCCACCACGCTCACGAGTAGCGTCCAGAGGCCGCCGATAATCTCGTTACCGCCGCCCAACCCGTCGATGACCGGACTAACTGCCAGCCAGACCGTCGTCGCCTGCGTCGGGTCGGTACTGTAGAGGTCAACGACGACGCCCGTCGCGAGGCTGGCAATCATCCCGCTGGCGATGACGAGGCCGGCCCAGATGAGCCCGAAAGCGGTCGTCGCGCGCATCAGCATCGGTGCGTCGGCTTTGAGATGCTCGTGAAGCGCCAGAACGAGCGCCACCAGTACGATACCGAAGACCACGTAGATGAGCAGGTACATCGCGTACAGACTCGTCTCGTTCGCGACGAACAGTTCGACCTGTTGGAGCGCCCCGGTGACGCTCGCAAAATCGAGGATGACGAGGAAGTACGCGATACCGGCCACGTAGATGGCCGCCTCGGTGAGCGCGGCCAGACCTCCTACACGAAGATAGTTCCACCGACTCACACCGGTCGGCCGCTCAATACTTTCGACTGCTTGGTTAGTAGACGACGCCATTTTTATCGCTGATGTTACAGTAGTCGTCTGAGAAGATAGTCGTGTCGAGGGTTTTTCATCCGACAGTCAGACTGCTCTTCGTTCGCACGACTGCCGCAGGATACGCTCGTCGTCGTACTCAACGGTCGGCAAAAAAGCGTCACGACAAACTGAGCGCAACTGGGCAGCGGACTACCTGAGCGGATTTCGACCGAGCAATGTCCCAATCCTGGCGAGCGCACTCAGGAGGGGGAGCTGAAGCCACCACGGAATCCCTGCAAGACGCACGTCCTCCCGGTAGTGAGAGAGCACCGCCGCCACCGCGAATAGATCCGGTCGGCCCCCTGCCCCGGCCTCGTAGAGCGCTCGAATCGCGGATTCGAACTCGCCGGGCGGGCGGAGCGTCGTCCGAACGACGAGGATGTCGTCGTCGCGGTTTCGGATACTGTGGGCCTCTCCGGGTGCGATGGTCAGCGATTCGCCGGGAAGCAGGACGTGAGAGTCACCGCGAACCGTCACGTTGGCCCGACCCGCCATCACCTTCGAGCGTACCTCCGACTGTGGGTGCAGACGGGCGGGTCCGCTATCGGTTCCCGGCGGAAGAACGCCGTCCATCATCAAGTACGCCCCCTGTTCATCGACACCGCGTTCGAGGAACGTGATACGTGCTCCCGTCGACAGATCCTCGGCTGTGCTTGGATATCCGACTGAATCGTTCTCTGAGGGATCACCTGGTACCATCGACTGATGTTCGTTCGAAAATCGGCTCATCCGGTTCAATAGTGCTCCAGCGGTCGTAACCATTCCGTACGTGCTGTTCGCTGGCTGGATGTGGCCTTCCTCCTACGGACCCTCGTCCCGTTGAGTCTATTCCCGGTAGCGACTCTTCGAGCGTTCCCCCAGTAGCGGCCTAGGAGATACAGAGGCCGAAGTGGGAAATGGGATTCATTGTGGACCTCCGATCCGTGAAGATCAGAATAGTAGCCCCACGGAGAGCGTCAGTGACAGGGTGTTCGCCCACGAGAGGCTGCAGCTAGTATTTGACTGTTGTCGACGTTACTACATGCATGGCCCACATCCTTACTGTGTTCGGAACCGGCGAGGGACAGACCGAAAAGATAGCCGACAGCATCACGGAGGAATTCAGAGCCCGTGGCCACGAGGCAACGACGGTAAACGTCGCGGAGATCGATTCCGAACTCGATATCGACGAGTTCGACGCTGTCTTGATCGGTGCGTCGGTCCACTATGGAAGACAACAGAAGTCGGTGAGGCAGTGGGTTAAAACGAACCGCGACGTGCTGGTGCGAACGCCGAACGGGTTCTTTCAAGTCTCCGGTGCGTCCGGGGCGAAAAACGACGAGGGGCTCGCAGAGGCGACGGGATACCTCGACAAGTTTATCGACGCCACGAACTGGCAGCCCGACAGAATCGCCCTCTTCGGCGGCGCGCTACGCTTCTCAGAGTACGGGTTCCTCAAGCGAGCGCTGCTGAAGTTCATCGTGAGAAACCAGGAATTCGAGACGGACGAGTCGGGAGACGCCGAGCTCACCGACTGGGAATCGGTCGTATCGTTTGCCGGCGAGTTCGCCGTGTTCGTCGAGGAACGACTGGGCGAAGCGGTCGAAGCAGACTGAGGACCGACAGTAAGCGACCGGTTGTCGTTCACGAACTGACACCAGGCGGCCACTGCTTCGGCTGAGACCAACTGAATAGGGAGAGGGCAGAAGTGCGACACATCTTGGGCCGACGAACCCAGTATCGGCTCAGTGGATGAACCATAGAGAGTGAGCGACTTGCCCTCCCTATGCAACAGTGCTTGTCTGAAACATCGAGGTTATAATCGGTATGCGAGATACAGACGCTATAGACAGCACGACACAGCCCTGTTTCCAGCTCCCCGGCGTCTCTCCGAATTTCCCTGATTAACCGATTACCCTGGTGGTCGCGACTGCATGCTTGGTGCCCCCCTCGAGAAACTGCAGGAAAGGTTATCTCCTCTGACACCCTTCCTATTTAGCAGTCCTTTCAGACGGTCCCTTGTGACCCGAGTACCATTCGACGGCGCTCCACCGCTCGGAGTCGTTCGGACAGGATATCCGGAGGCGTATCAATGGCAACCACGACAACCGAATCCGTCGAGACGCATCGACCACGTCGCATACGGCCCGTCTCGACTAAGACAACTGCACGAATCGCGGGACTGCTCTACATCCTGATTTTCGTTACTGCAGGCTTCAGCGAGGGGTTCGTCCGCGCCACGCTGATCGTCCCAGGCGATGCGGCCGCAACAGCCGCGAACATCCTCGCCTCGGAGGGGCTGTTCCGGCTCGGGGTGGTCAGCGACCTGATCGCCTTCTCGGCCGACGCCATCGTGGCCGTCCTGCTGTACGTCCTCCTCCGCCCGGTGAACAGGACCCTCGCGCTGGTGGCCGCGGCACTTCGGCTGGTCGCCCACCCCGCAATTGCGAGCATCAATATGCTCAACCAGTTCATGGCACTGCAACTCCTCACTGGTCCGGAGTACACGACTGTCTTCAGCCCCGAGCAACTGAACGCGCTCGCGCTGCTGTTGCTGACCGCTCACGGGTACGGCTATCTCATCGGTGGGATCTTCTTCGGATTCCACCTGATCGTGTTAGGGTACCTGCTCTATCAGTCCGAACTGTTCCCCGCGATCCTCGGCATTCTCGTCGTCCTCGCGGCGTTCGGCTACCTGACCGAGAGCTTCACGTTCCTGCTCGTGCCCGCCTACGAATCGTTCGCGTCGACGGTCGTCCTCGTGACGGCCGTCGTCGGGGAGATCGCCCTCGCACTGTATCTGGTCGTGCGGGGCGTCAGGCCACAACAACCGACGACGCCGGAGGCAGCCTGATGACCGCAGTGACACCCCAGGAGAGTTCAGCGGCGATCACGACCGACGTGGAAGCCACCACCATGCATGCAATCGTTCAGTCGGAATACGGTGGCCCCGAGGTACTGGAATTCGCCGACGTTGAGCGGCCCACGCCGAATCCGGACGAAGTCTTGGTACGCGTGGTTGCTGCCTCCGTTGGTGCAGGCGACTGGCACCTCATGCGTGGTGAACCGTTCCTCATCCGTCTCATCTACGGTGGCTACCGCCGACCGAAGTTCCCGACCCCCGGTGTCGACATCGCAGGGCAGGTCGAAGCAATCGGCCGAGACGTCACCGACTTCGAGCCGGGCGACGAGGTCCTCGCTGACCTCTCCGAACACGGATTCGGTGGCTTCGCAGAGTACGTGTGCGTCCCAGCGAACGCGGTCGTCTCGAAACCCGAGACTGTCTCCTTCAGGACCGCAGCGGCGATTCCGACGTCGGCCGTCGCCGCCCTTCAGGCGCTTCGTGATGCCGGCGAACTCCAGTCCGGCGAGCACGCCCTCATCAACGGCGCGTCCGGTGGCGTGGGGACATTCGCGGTGCAGATCGCCAAGTACCTCGGCGCCGAGGTAACGGCGGTGTGCAGCACCGCGAAGATGGAACTGGTCCGCTCGATTGGTGCGGACCACGTCGTCGACTACACCGCGGAAGACGTCACCACCACCGGGAACCAGTACGACCTCATCCTCGACACGGCGGGATCGCATTCGATGCGGTCCTACGGACGTATCCTCACGCCGATGGGACGGTACGTCATGGTTGGCGGTCCCACGAGACGATTTGTCGCGGCGATGGCGCTCGGGCCAGTGCTGTCGGCACTCGGGCGGCGACGGTACTGTGGGTTCTCTCTGAAGCCCAACCCCGACGACCTGCGATTCCTCAGTGGACTCCTCGAATCAGGCGATCTCACGCCCGTCATCGATCAACGGTATCCGCTGAAACAGGTCCCCGACGCGATCCGCGATCTCGAAGCAGGCCGTGCGACAGGGAAACTCGTAATCACCGTCGAATGACACTCGCATCCCATGGGTCTGCTCAACCGGTGGTCTGTATTGGGTGATTCTACTGAGTTGTTTTAATCGCAACTACGTGCGAGATGTGCGTGCTGTATCTCGCACAGTGTTTCTGACAGCGAGCATAGAATACACAGAGAAATACGGATTATATCGCTAATCCCTATAGCTCGCTCTTATCGGCCTGTCTCACGCCGCAACTGTGCGCATCGCGCACTCTGTGAGAGTACTTGCGTTCAGTCCGCCTTCTTCGCTTAGATGCCGTCGGTTGCCGACCTCATCGACCCCGCGTTCAGGCTGTTCACGGTTGCCGAGCTGACGGCCCGGTACCTCTCACTGACCTTGCTGGTCATCGGGCTCATCGGCTATTTCACCGCGAGGACGAACTCCCGCAGGGCGGTTCGATATCGTGGGATGATCACTGGCTCGGCTGCGGCGCTGGTCGCGATTATCGGCCTCTCTGCGTTCTACGATCTCGTCGCGTTCGTGATGGGTGGCTCCGGATTTCTCCCGCCTGGCTGGCCCTACGGGTCGGCCGGTAGCGCTGGGTTGCTCCCGATCGCTCAGGCCGCTTCGGGGATGTTGTCGTACATTGGCCTCGCGTGCTTCTCGCTCGGGGCCGCGCTATGGGCGGCGGGGACACCTCGAGGACGGACGTGGACCCGCGGCTATCACGGGATCACGTGGGGGCTCGCGATGATCGGCGTTTCGATGGGGGGGCTCCTGTTCACAGTCATCGCTGGTGTCTTTGGGATTTGACCACCCCCGCTCGTCATTAAACGTCAGAACTGGATTTGAACTCGATCTGATCACCAGCAGAAGGAATCTCGTGGTCGGATATCGGTTAGATCCGACCCCGCTCGACTGGTCTGTACTCAGCGTTGAGTTCCTCTGCGGTTGCGAACTCGACTTGGTCGAGAAGCTCGTTCACCGCCTCGTCGTAGGACTGCCGATCAAGCAGATTTCGATTACTGAACGCACGGAGTCGGTCGCGCGTGTTCTCTTTCACGGGGATTGAGTACCGGCTCATCGCGAGCACTCCCCGGGGTTGTTCGTCGTCCCAGATGTGTCTGGTCGTGTCATGGCGGTCACTATCGGTCGGCTACAAGTCGGGACCGCAACTACTTGCTCGTCTCTATGCGAGAGGGTAACAAGCATAACTGTTTCCCTCAACCCCACATAGAACCCACCAAACACTGATATACGCGCACCTGTGCGTCCGACGCAACCGTGCGCGAGGCGTAAGATTGCGACTTACGCATTCTTGAAACAAACATTACAGCACCAGTCGAACGGCCGGTGTGCAATGACGAGCACTATGACCGACTCCGACCTCGACATGTACCGCCGCCGGCTTCGTCGGCTTCGCCGCGCCCTCGACTTCGAGACCGTCTTCATCACGGCATTCCTGTCGCTACTGGTGTTCGTCGGTCCTGCCGCCGCTCAGGCTAGTGGCCCTACGGGTGGGGGTGGCGGCTCGGTCGCCGGCTGGGAAACCATCCTCACCAACCTGTACGACGTCGTCTACACGACGCTCCAGTACGCCGGTCTGACCGTGCTAGTGCTCGGACTCATCGTTTGGCTCACCGCACGTCGGAATTCCCAGCGATCCGAGACTGGGATGAAACTCACGATGGGCGGTGGCGCGATGGTGATCGCCTACTTCGGGCTCGGAGCGCTCGTCTCCCTGCTCGAGTTCATCGCCGGGTGATCGTTCCGCGGCGTAGTCCCCGCATTTGGTACCCAAGGACAACAGTCCGATTACCATCCAACCCCCCATCATCGAAGTGTAAACGGCGTTCGACCCACCCCCCGTCGTCGGAGTGTAAACCCCGTCCGATCACACCCCCCGTCATCGATGTGTAACTCGTGTCCGAGGGCCACTTGGTCGCCCGCTATCCTCGCCGATGGTGAGCGCAAGGCAACCGGACGCGACCCACGCCTCGACGGGCTTCATTCGTCTCGAGCCATGTACCCCATTCACGCCAACCAGTCGTATTGTCCGTCGAGCCATCGATCTGCCCTTCTTGGGTGCTGGTCGTCTCGCCGCTCACCGACAGGAGACCGGACTCGATGACCGGTCGCTCAACCAGTGACCGGCCGGGTGCGAGTGAATCATCTCGCGACCCGCGGTTCCCGAGCATCGACGAGGCTGATATTCAGCGAGCGCTTTCGACACGGCTCGGTGGCGAACCCTCCGACGATACAGAGCCGCGGGCGGGACAGCCCGAGGAAGATTCACACCAGGGGCCCGAGACGGACAACGCCGATGAACCGGCCTATCCAGAGGGGCCGTCAGAGTCGGAGGAACACCCAGGAGACAACTCGGACGGTGAGGGTCCACGTCCGTACATCAAGATCACCCCTGCTCGTGAACAGGTCACTCCAGACCACGTCATCAAAGGACTCTATGGACTCTACCGCGCGGGAAGTGGCCGCACACTCCCGTTCCATGTCGAGCGACGCCTCTCGTTCGTGAGTACGCACCACTCCTTCGAATTCCTGATCCACAAGCCGGAGGCCACACAGCGGTTCGACTTCTATCTCGGCGTTCATCCCTACGAGGTCGAGGCAGTCGAACATCTCGCTGCGAACGTCCGGGCGATGTATCCCGAACGCTTCCGCTTCGAGATCGTCCCCTTCGCGACCAGTGCTGTGTTCGTCGACGACGCCGAGCCCGATCGAGCTACCCTCGCCGATCTCGAGTCGTTCGAGGGACTAGATGAGCTCGCGAATCTGGAGGGATTTGACCCGGGACTCTTGGATGGTGCGAACGATCCAGACGCGCGAGTTTCCGGTCCCGATGACGGCGATGATCCGACACCTCCGGCGATGGTTCGCTGGGGCGGCGTCGAGACGAAGAACAACGACTGGATGACGTTGCTCTCGCAGTTCAGCGAAGTATCCGTCGACATCGAGGAGGCGTTCCGCTCGCCGCTGAGTGTCCTGCTCGAACAGGCCACCGAGACGAACGAGCCGTTCCTGTTCCAGGCGGTGTTCACTCCCCGGCGCGACTGGACGAAAGAGGCGGAGGCCCACAAGCGAAACCTGAAGATGGGCACGACGGGGATGTGGAGTGCGTTCAGGCAGGAAGCGGGCGCGATGCTGTTCGGCACCTCCGAAGAGGAACGTCGACAGCGTCACCGTCCCGACACGCCCGAGCAAATCGGTGGAACCCTCTCGGGCGGCGGTGACGGCCCTTCGACCCGGCATAGCCGGATGGGGCAGATCGATCTGAAACAGCCGACCGTCACGTTCGACCTCTCGTTGCGGGCTGGTGGCGAGCCCAGCGTCATCAACGGTGTGACGGGCGCATTCACTGCCCTTAGCGGACCATACTATGGCGTCGAGGGGGAGGCCGTCGATGCGGTGGATCGCGAGTTCGAGGACCTCTGTGGCGCACGTCTCGGCCGGACAGGGATCCGCGAGCGTTTCGGAAACACCAATCCGATTATCGTCACCAGCCCCGACGAACTCGCCAACTTCGTGACTGTCCCGAATACGGGGGCCCTTCCGAAGGCCAGTCGTGGCGCGTCCGGCGGGTCTCCCGACGCCCGGTCACCGCTCACCGCGACGGACGAGGAACTGCTCGCGAAGTTCGACACCGGAATGTGTATCGGGGAGGCCGAGACCGCCACGCCGGACCGGCCGAACATTCCAATCAGTCTGACTGCCGAGCAGCTCACCCACCACGTTCTCCGGGCATCGACGACGGGGAGCGGGAAGACGACCGCGATGGTCAACGACGGGTTGAGTGCCTACGAGGAGCTCAATGGACCGATCTTCATTTTCGACAAGAAGGGCGGTAGTATGGCGACGGAGTACAAGCGAGCGCACTTCCGCCGATTCGGCGATCTCGACGAGGTGATCCATCTCCCGGTACCGGGCCCGAACGGTGAGCTTCCAGCCTTCCCGTTCTTCGACATCCGACCGCAGGTGGCGGCCGGGATGAGCCGCGAGGCGGCGGTCCAGGAGAAGGTCGACCGCTACAACGAACTTCTCGAGTACGTCCTCGGCGAGGAACAGCACAACCAGGCGTTCGTCGCTCAGGAAATCCTCTCGAATCTCATCGTCGCTCTCTTCGACCCGGTGTACGGGGACGAGGCCTTCGCGATCAGCGACCTGCTCGGGGCGGCCACGCGGATGCAGACCGAACAGGTCATTCCGGACGTGAGCGACCCCGAGCTTCACGCCACACTCAGGCGGCACTTCAGCGGGGACGAACGTCGTTTTGCCACCTCTATCGATGCGGTACTGAACCGGATTACCAAGCTCAAAGAGCGGGACTTCATCTGGCGGATGCTCAATTTCGCCCCCGAGTGGGACGACGACACTCGCCAGTATGCCGACGAGCAGATGTTACTCGACCTGGATCGGCTACTGGACTCGTCGAAGGTCATCCTCGTCGATACGGGCGAGTTCCGTCCGGCCTCGAGCAACGTCTTCACCGTGTTGATGCTGGATTACCTCTGGTCGTGGGTCCGGCTTCGCGAGCGCTGGAACAGGGGGGTTCCCGACCCCGACGAGGGGTACTGCGTGAACCTGATCATCGATGAGGCGGCGCCGATCATGCAGGCGAGCCTGGTTCGCGATGAGATGATTCCCGATGCTCGCGAGTTCGCCCTCGCGTTCGAACTGATCGTTCACTTCCCCGAACAGGTGAAACGCGACGCACTGGATACGCGAGCCTACAAGGAGATTCTCCGGAACATCAACACCAAGCTGATCGGGAAACTCGCCATCGACGACGAGCTCGCGACGACGCTGTTCCACGAGGAACTCGACGCGATCGAACTGTCGAACCGGATCGCCTCCCTCCCCCGGGGTGAGTGGCTGGCCCAACTCCCGGACACCGGATTCATGACCGACACGCCAGAGCTGGTGACGCTCAAGCCGCTCCCGATTCCGTCGGGACACAGCGACGGCGAGGAACCGATCGACGCCGGGACATACAGCCCTGACGCGGGGACGACCTACCAAGAGGCGGATGAACTCCAGTGGTCGCGAACCCGGTTCAGCTACTGTCTCGTGCCGGGCGTGAACAGCCCGCCGGACGCCGCACAGCGAGCCGCGCGATACGGAACTGGACCGTTGAACAGTGAGGCTATCCGTTCGGAATCTCCGTCGGATTCGTCGACGATCCCGCCGACGGCCAACTCCTCTCATTCAGATCGTGAGAGGTCCTCGAATACGACCGAGCGGGATTCAGAACCCGATTCGACGATATCCGGAGACGACTCTGCGGACCGCCGTGATGACTCCTCCAACGAGGGTCGAGCGGATGGTCAGGTCGGTGGTGCCTCGAACGAGTTTGGCACCGTTCTTGGAACCGGGAGCGCCCCACGCGGTCCATCTCCGGCTGCATCCGATTCGACTGCCGGGATTTCCGATGACTCCGCTGCAGGTCCCCCGACAGACGATGGCCGTGCCGCTGCGGATGCGTCCTCGGGGAGTCCCCCGGCCAATGGAGAATCATATTCGCTGACTCCAGCAGAGCAACAGTTTCTCCGAGACGTCATCGCAGGAATCAACGGGGAACTGGAGGGGTACGACCTCACCCAGTCGATGACGACGATCCGGAACGGTGTCGACGGCGAGATCGACGAGGACCGGCTCGTCGAGATGGGCCACCTCGAACTCCAGTCGGTCAACACGCGGAAGTACTACTATGTCACTCCGGCAGGGCAGGACGCGGTCGATCGGACGATCTATTCGGGCCGCAACGACGGTGACCCGTTCGAGAAGACCGTCCACAAGGTGTACGTCGAGTACACCGCTCGCCACCTCCGAAATCAGGGCTTGCTGGTGGAGACGTACTACGAGCCGATGGCCGGCGGGATGATCTTCGATGTCGCTGCGTTCCTCCCGGGCGACGGTGACGGGCGGACGCTGGCGGTTATCGCCGAGGTGGTGACGAACATCCGTCCCGACCTGATGATCAAACACTACGACGACCTCGCGAGCTTCGACGGCGTCCGGAAGATGTGGGTGGTGCCTCACACCGACGTTGCGCACGAAATTATCAGAGTTCTGGCCGATGATGGACGGCTTCAGACGGTGCCACATCGAGACATCGAGAACTATACACGTCTCTCCGAGCAGGCATTCGAGAATCCCCGAGAGTGGCGGTTCGTCGGGGGGCGGAATCTCGTCCGAATGGTTGACCGGACGGACGGGGAGGTCGACCGGTGACGATCTGGGTTAGTTGTTGGGCGCACGGTGCGCTCGATAGCTGCTCTCGGCCGCGCTCCATCCGTGCTGGGCCAGTTGACTCGACACCTATACTAGTAGTTTGGGAGGGGAGAACTCGCTCAACTGTACCGGAGGCGCACGGGCTTGCGATTTCGAGCGCACGGACACGCACCCACCGCCCGCTCCGGCGCACAGCGATGCACGGCGATTTATCGACGCCTCGAATCGGGCGTGATCGGCACAGGTTCACCAACCAGAGACGAACATCATGAGTAGCGATATCGACGTCAGTCTGATTCCCGAGAGGTTAGCCGATCTTGAGCAGTGGATCTGCTGGCAAGAGACAGAACGTGACGGGAAAGCGACGAAAGTTCCGATCAAGCCCTACCATACCAACGGCACGCCGAACGCCAGCGCGACAGAGGCCGGCCACTGGCGAGACCTAGAGAGCGCACTCGCGTTTCACGAGAGTGACCGCGTCCGGACCGACGGGATCGGCTTCGTGTTCGCGCCCGCGACGCCCATCGTCGGTGTGGATTTGGATGACTGCCGGGATTCCACAACGGGCGAACTCGCATCGTGGGCCCTGGACATCGTCGACCGGCTGGATTCCTACAGCGAGGTGTCGCCCTCGGGGCGGGGCGTTCACGTCATCGTTGAGGGCGAACTCCCGCCCGGCCGGAATCGGCGCGGTGACGTCGAGATGTATGACGAGGCTCGCTTTTTCACCGTCACGACCGACCACATCGAGGGGACACCCACGTCCCTCGAGCGACGGCAGGATGCGCTGCTCGGTGTCCACTACGAGTACGTCCAGTCACCCTCCGATGGGGAGACGGCGCCGGTCGATCTCGAGGCGGCCGCCGAGGATACCCGTCGTTCCGACTCGTCAGCGGACGAGCGCGGACTGCAGGCTGGCGAGCCGGCAGCTGGAAAGGAAGCCGACGAGACGGAGACCTCGGAGACAGCCACGGCACTCGGATCGGACTCGGGACTGTACGCCCGCTACGGACTGGACTACCCGGATATCGAAGACCCCGGTCTCGAGGCCGCCCTGCACGGACTGAGTCCGTCGGCGCTTCCCTCACCGCTGCCGACCTCGATGGACGACATCGCGGGCCCGGGTGTGGATCTCGACGACGAAACGGTACTGGAGCGTGCGATGGACTCGAAGAGTGGTGATGTCATCGAGGCGCTCTACGACGGCCGCTCGGAACTCTGGAGCGGGCGGGATAGCCGGTATCCCTCGCAGTCGGAGGCCGATATGGGCCTGTGCTTCTATCTGGCGTTCTGGACTGGCGGCGATCCCGACCGGATAGATCGTCTGTTCCGCGATTCAGGGCTCATGCGAGGGAAGTGGGAAAAGGTTCACTTCGCCAACGGGGCGACCTATGGCACGGTTTGTATCGCCCGGACGCTCCTGACCGTCGACGACTACTACACGCCACCGTCAAAGTCCCCATCGTCCTCATCGAACGACAGCCGCCGGCCATCAGGCGAAGCCGGCACCTCTCCTGAGTCGGCCCACAACCCTGAGCCGGCACCAATCGACGCCGGGGCGGTCGAGGACGCCCGGCGGCTGGCCGCGAAGGTCCAGCGCCAGCAGCGCGAACTGGACGCGAAGCGCGAGCGAATCGCGGAACTCGAAGCTCGGCTTCGACAGTACCGGGCCGTACTCGGAATCGACCAGCCCGACGATAGCGCTCGTTCGAGGGAAGACGGGGTCGTCGACGCTGTTGCAGGAAACGGGGATCAGGGTGATTCCCGATCCTGGAACGAGAGGTCTATCGGACACGTTGTCAAGGGGTCCTCCGGGGCAGTCTCGAACGGACAGGGGAACAGCGAATGCGAGCCGACATCCACCGACGGAAACGAGGACACTCGTGATGCCGATGCGGAGTCATCCGGACCAGACACGAGATCTTCTACCGGGTTGTCTCGTCGGCTTCGTCGATGGTTTTCCTGACGCACCCGGTTGTACCGAGACCGCAGCCGTGGCTGTTCCAGCCCTTCCGTCTGTATTTATCCTCCTGAAGGGGGTGAGGAGATCGCGAGAGCGGGCGACGTGTCCGTTGTCCTGACGACGACTGGCTGCAACAGCGAGCCGCACTCGTGAATCCTCGGAGTTTCGAAATGTCCAGTGCAACCACTCTCGACCTGCAAGACCGTGTACAGACCATCACCGACGCGTTCGTCGCCTTCGACGAGGACCGAACCGAACCCGCGTTCGCCCTCGACACCGAGGACGTGACCGCCCAGCTGGAGCGCCTGTGTGCCTACCGAGTCCCGATGGACGAGGCCGTCCGGACGCTTGTTCGCAAGGCATGTGGCGACGCCGACCTCGAGCGAGCCGATCTCTCGGATGACATCGCCCGGCTAGCTGGCTACAGTGGGCGCTCCCGCGGATTCTCGCGAACGATGTTCGCCGACGTCGACGAGGCCGACCAGTGGATCGACGTCGTCGCCGAGGTCGTCGAACTCTGGGAGCCCCGGAGCGAGAAGATCGCCCAGGTCGGGCTGCTCGGCGACGAGTCCGGCCGCCTCAAGTTCGTCAAGTGGGCGAGTGCCGACCTCCCCGAACTGGAGGAGGGCGAGGCCTACCGCTTCGAGAGCGTCGTGACCGACGAGTACCAGGGCCGGTTCTCGGTGAGCTGTAACTCCGCGACGGCGATCAGTCCTTCCGACGATGTCGTCGCGGCAAGCGACGGGAGCGTCGCGGTCGTCGGAAGCATCATCGACATCCAGGAAGGTTCGGGCCTGATCAAGCGATGCGGGGCCGACGACTGCACGCGCGTCCTCCGGAACGGCCGGTGTGCGGAGCACGGACAGCGCGACGGCGAGTTCGACCTCCGCATCAAGGCGATCCTCGACGACGGCAAGCGATCGCTGAGTGCCCTGTTCGACGCCGCTGCCACCGAAACGGTGACCGGCATCTCGCTGAGTGATGCGACTGACATGGCGATGGACGCACTCTCGACGGACGTGGTCGCCGAGGAGATCAGCGCGCAGCTGCTCGGTCGGCGGTATCGGCTGACCGGGAGCGTCGTTGGGACGTACTTCCTGGTGAACGATTCCGAGGATACGACCGACGCCCCGGATGGGTTCGACACCGACGCGATTGAGCCGGCGCTCACGGCCCGCCAGCCGGCTCGGCGGCTGTTCGCCGAGGAACTCAACGGGACCACGGAGACGTTCCAGGAGTCCGACGAGGAGCGGGCGCCTGTTTACGGCCTGACCCCGACCGGCGTGGACGTCAACCGCGTGTTCGTCGTCGGGACCCTTGCAGAAACCGCCGACATCGGCTCCGACGCCGAGTACTGGCAGGGCAAGGTGTTCGCTGCTGACTCGCCCGTGTACGTGTACGCCGGGCAATACCAGCCCGAGGCGATGGGGGTGCTGCGAGCAGCGGTGCCGCCGGCGTACGTCGCGGTCGTCGGGAAGCTGCGGACCTACGAGCGGGGTGACCGGACGAACGTGGCCATCGAACCGGAGTCAATCACCGAGGTCGACGAGGCGACCCGAGACGCGTGGGTCGCCGAGACGGCCAGCCAGACCCGTGAGCGGCTCGAGGCATTCGAAACCGGCGACACCCCGTTCAGCGAGGAGGCGACGGAGGCCTACGGCGAGGACGTGAGTGGGGTCGAAGCGGCGGTTGCGGCTGTCGCTCTGGAAGACGTCGCCTGAGCGATTCTAGTCCTCCCCCCGGATTGTGACGGGTTTGCTGATTCTCTAATCACCTGACAGAATCGACCTGCCGAATAGAGAGCGCGTATCGGTCACGCCACCTACGGAATGAGGACTGATGCAATCTTCAACTACTTCAGATCCCTCCTCAAGAGTTTCTTTAATCTCGGTGGCTGCCGCTCAGCTCCGGCATATGTCCAAGAAATCGACTCAGAAGTATGATCACAGCTCTCCCGCTCGACAGCGGGACGCAGTGAATAGTGTAGACTGAAAGGCCTCTTTCTACTTTTCGGCTTTGAAAGAGGTCTGGTTGATTGGTGTCGGTGGCAACTCTGGGTAAAAGTAGTCCATCTACTTGACAGCAAGCCGAAACAACTTTATAAGAATCTTGGAAAGTACGCTGTATGGATGGACTTGGCCGTGAGACAGTTGATTCGCTCGGAACCACGGTTGACGACTTGGTGGCTATTGGCCGGCTTCTTGACTCTCCTCGGTTAGCGCATATTTGGTTCACTCTCCATGTAGAGGGGAACGTCGTGGTTGAAGAATCGGATAGCAACCCGTTCTTGTGGGATGGGATCACCGTCTCTGAGTTACTGGAGTATCTTGACGGAGATATCCCTCAGTCGACGCTGTATAACGACATGGATGAACTGGAGGAAGTCGGTGCGGTAGAGATTGCATCGGAGGGCCAGCCTATGGGGTACAAGGCGAATTTCTTCCAGGCCGAGGCAGAGAACGTGGACAAGGTGGGTGATGGCAGCTTGATTGGGCTGCAGATTATCGCTCTAGTCGGAGAGGCGTACACTGATGAAGCGGTTCAAGAGTTCCTTGATGAATACGGTCACAGTCTTCTGAACGATGTACTCCAGATCTACGTCGCTTCTGTGCAGGGAAGGCTTGAGAGGAGTTTTGTCGAGATGTTTCCCGAGGCTGACGAGGAGGATGTGGAGGCGGTTGTTCCTGCTATTGAGCGGGTTCTGTTTGAGATGAGCCGTGATCCGCTCTGGGGGTATGATTACCGGGATGAACTGTCGACACTGAGCGGAGAGTAGCCCTCAGCATTTGATCTACCATCGATCGGCGGGGGAGACTTCCATCAGCATCCAGGCGAACAAGATCAGTAGTAGGCCGCTGGGCGGAGAGTACAACAGTATCAATCCTCCCAGCAGTGCCAGGCCGAATGATGCGACGGCGGGGAGGCCTCCGCTTTCTCCCATCACAGTGAATCCGTACAGTAGTCCGAACACGGTTTCCATGGTGAGAAGGGCCTTGATCCACTCCGGGTATTGTGTCGGAACTACTTCGAAGAGTTGGGCCAGTTCTTCGGCAAAGGTGCCCAGCGGTGATACGCCGATGGAGATCATTAGGCCGCTTGCGATGGCGATCCCGGTTACGGTGCGTTGCTGATTGTTTGTCTGGAATGTCTCGATAAGTCGTACTATGACTGCGAACAGGAGGAAGGCCGCTATTCCGCCGCCTATCCAGTGGAGGGCGATTTCGGGTTCGACGGTGGGATCTGAGTGAACGCTGGCCATTTCTTAGTATGGGTTGTTGACTCCGCAGTCGGGGCATTGTTCGTACCAGAACCCGTGTTCGTGGCTTCGGTTCTGGCATTGACGGGGATCTGCTTCGAGCTCCATCAGGTTCCAGTCGGGATCCGGTTTTTCGGTGAAGAGGATGTCTGTGCGTTCGTCCGGGTATCCGCGTTGATCTGTGAATAGGTGGACCGGGCAGTGTTGGCAGGAACGGAGTTCTACGTCGGCGGCTCCGCCCCAGAATGATTCCGGGTTTCCTTGCCATTCGTGGAATCCTTTCGGGCCAGGACATTCCCCGATTTCTGGCCTGTCTGCCAGTGCTTTTTCGAGGACGGCGTCGTGGTATCTTTGCTTCAGTGATTCTTCGAAACTGGTGATGGTGGATACACCGACTAACGTGTTTTTCAGGACTTTTAGCGGGAGGTCAGGTTGTGCGACGTCAGGATGGTAGGCGTATTCCTCCCGATCTTCGTCGTATTGGCGGCGTAGTATGCAGGGGCGGCTGGTGCAGATCTGGTAGTCTTCTTCGCAGGTAAGGACGTATCCTGGTACGGTCCCCCAGTTGTGTTCTCCACCGTAGTAGTAGCTCTCACAGTCGATGAACCGTATAGCTGAGTAGTCGCGTACGCTGTATCCGGCCCCGTCTTCCTTGGCGAAGGCTTGGTCGACAACTGAGTAATCCAGTTCTTCTTCTCCGAAGTCACTGGAAGAGAGCCAGGCAACGGAGTAACCAGTGTAGAGGTAATCGTGGGTCGTGGATTTGGTATCTTTCTCATGGTGCCGGTGCTGTACTTCGATGATGAGACCTTTGCCGAAGAACGGGTTCTCTTCGGTGAACTCGAGTAGTGCGTCGGCCTGTCGTGTCTTGTTTCCGCTGCCGCTGTCGGAGGCGTCTAACGTGATTTCTGCTCCGTACCGCTTGGCCTGGGGTTTGAATTTGTTTTTGAGTGCTGCGACGGCGAGTGCTACACACCGTGCGTGGGTAGCTGATTCTCCGGTCGACTCGGTGGTGGGGCAATTGTTTCCGGAGGAGTTGTTGACGTGGTAGAAGTGGCGTGCCTTTTGATCACCGCCTCGGGCGTACATGGTGTCGCCGCACTCGGGACAGGTTACAGGTTCCTGATTGAGGACGTTGGCGGGTACAACGATTTCTCCGTCCCGCAGACCTCGGAACGGCATCTTTCACTTGACACGACTCTCCGGGATTTCATGTAGTTGCCGGTCAATGAGGACGGCCTCAGCTATTGCCTGAGAATTTGTCGACTACTGATATTGCCCGGGCCGAGATTCTTTTACGGATAATTGTGCTTGCAGTACTGCTTGAGACAGCGGGGATAGATGAGGAGAAGGGCCGTGAAATCTTGGACGATGAGTACAGCGGTGTCGACCGGATTATCGAGCTCTCATAGACTCAGTATGCCACCTATAGTTCCAGCTGTTCTTCGAAGAATCTGATTGCGTAGATGAGTGCTGCGTCAGGGAATCCGACCTCGTTGAAAATTCGGCGGGCCAGGTTCTGGCCTTTCGGTGCCTGGCAGCTGGGACGTCTTTTGTCGTACTGGAGATGGGTCATGGTGGTACAGCCGGGTATGTCAGGAGAGATTTTTGGTGCTTGGTAGGCAGGAGTCTTTTCTACCTCTACGGTTTCCATGGATTCTGTTTCCAGAGGCATCGTGATTTCTTCTCTCCGGCGTACTTCGTCGATCTTGCTGTGTAGGCCTTGAATGTAGTCCTCGCTGCTGGAGCTGGATATTACGGCGTTCTCTGCGTTGTGGAACTGGGTTAGATTGATCTGGTCGACGACGTCAGGATCTTTGATCAGGACCTGTCTCCGGGAGTTGCTTTTGAACCTGTAGATCTGTGGGTCGTAGAGGAGTAGTATCCTGTTCTGGTCGATGGGGCAGTAGATTTGAAGCCCTCTGTTGCCGATCCCTGCCGGTACTGCTCCGTACCGTGGTTTGTAGCGAGGATTGTCAAGGACCATCGGTGTGTCGGAGATGATGAACTCTCTTTCGGTGACGTTGCACAGCATTTCAGCTTCGAGATCCTGGATCCCTGTGTAGCCGAAGATTCCCTGGGTGATGATGTAGTGGTGTGTTCCGAGAAGGGAGGCGTCAACCATCGTGTCCTCCATTTCTTCCTCGGTAAGGTCAGAGTCCCAGATGACACTGCCTTCGTACCGGTCGTGTTCCATATCGTCTTTGACCGCGTCACGCATGAACTCTTCCGCACTCCGGATATCTTCTCGCTCGGCTTCGGTCCTCGAGCGCTGAGTCGTGATGAAAGAGAGAAGCAGCTTGACCTCCTGGCCGGAGAGATCTCCAATGTCGGCCCCGTTACGCAGCTTTTTGATAGGGCTGTGCTGATGTCCTTCTAATTTGCCGAGTTCGGTTTCGACCCTTGGAGGATTCCCGTAGAAGTAGTCGCGTGAACAGACCTTCCTGATGCTGTTGGGGAAGATTTCGCCCTCAGAGAGAGGTAGGACGTTAACCACGTTGTCCGTGGCCCACCCCTTCAGGAAGTGCTGGGGTACGTAGTGCTGGTTCTTCCGCTCAGGCATTTCGTCTTCTTACGCAGGACTGGAATTCCAGTGTCTAAAGGCCTTGCTACGCTGTAGTCGATAGAATTGGTTCAGAACATTTCTAAGACTTCTTCTTGGCATTGTTCATGGACATCATCGGATATCCGGGGTTCTCCTCCAGGTTCAATCTCTTCATCGCAGAGTCTACAGGTGTTACTGTGTATTTCCTTGACTCTGTCCTTGGATCCGCACCAGACCACATCCTTCGTCAGCACCGTTGTATCGCAGGCCGCAATCACCGCATTTCAACAGGTGGTCAACATTCATCTCAACGTCCTGTGCTGGAATTACTGTAGTGACTACTCTCTCGCCTCTATCTTTCTTGGTCAGGAAAATGGTTCCCGTTGGCAACTTCATGAGGTCCAATAAATCTTGACACCGAATAGTGATCTGGGAGTGTTTCTGCTGAACTCACCCTCTGTGTCTTGCACGCCACCAGTGTCAACTGATGAGGGTTTCCACTCGACGGATTTTCTTCGGAAAGAGGGGTTCTAGGGTTCTGAGTCTCGGATGGAGACTCGCTGTGCTACAGGTCGCTACTGTTCGGGGGTCACCTTCCTACCAGTCGTCATTGACACTTCAGACCGATCCTGTTCGACAGTCTCGACGTTCTCCTGCGCCAGCCACCAGTCGGGGGTCCAGTCCGTGATCGGGAACACCCATCGTTCGCTCCCTCGCCAGTAGGCGATCGGGTTCTTCGGGACGGGTGCGCCGGTCGTCTTCGGACCAGTCCACCGACGTTGTCTGGGTCGTCGTTCGTGGGTCGTCGCAGTCTCGGACGTGGCCGTGTCGTCCTTCGAGTCGTCGGCAGCTCGCTCCAGGATCGTGAGCTCGCTGTCTCGGCGGGTCTCGAAGGTCGCCTCGTCCCCGTACCAACCTTTCACGACATTTTCAGCGCGCACGAGATCTCCGATCGCCAGTTCGGGGAACCGGTAGGATCGGATGAGCGTGCGGCCGCCAACGTCGGTCGGGTCGGGCGTGGGGCGGGTCTCGTCCCATTCGGACTTACGCCAAATCGCAAAGCGGATCGACCCGGTGTCGTCCTGGAGCACGCCGGCCTGCTTGATTCCGGGATGCGTGTTCTCGAAGAGGATCGCCACGCGACCCTGTGTCGAGAATCGGCCCTTCGTCTGGCGGGTCGACATGTATCGGACGTTACCAATCGTCTGGATGTTCCGGGGATCGTTCGCCTCGGCTTCGGCCTGTCTGAGGACTGCACTCGCTGGCTCGACACCTCGGGAGACACGCTTTGCAAGCGCGATCGCGAGGGTGAGCGGTTGTTTGCGCACCTCGTGGACCTTCTCGAAGTCCTCACTCAGGAGCCGATTCGCCATCTTACAGACCTCGTCGTGCGTGTCCGAGTCCAACTCGAGGAGTGGACGCAGACGCTCTTCGCGGGCCTGTGTGGCAGCTTCAGCGCGAGCTGCGGCGATCTCTGTCGTCGTCGGGCGCTGCGCGGCGAGTTCGTCGAACCGGTTGTTCAGCCACTTCGCGTGTCCGACCAGTTCGATCTCGTCGCTGAGTTCGCCCGGGCGGCAGATACCGTCCGTGACGCGCTGCTTCTCGGCTTCCAGTGCGAGCGAGCGCTCGATGGATTCCAGTGACGTGCCGGCGAACTGCTCGGGTTCGGCGAGCAGGTCACCGAGACGGACGTACTCACCACCGGGCGTCAGGACCTCCAGATCGGCGGTCTCGATGCCGGTTGTGGTGTCGTCGTCCTCGGTTTCCTCCGGTCGGTCGTACGCCTGCAGATCGTCGACAGCCGCGGAAACGGTCGTCTCCGGTGCAGCCGTTCGGGTCGCGGATTCATCGAGGCCACTGGCGACGCCAACGATCTGTTCGCCGGTCGGATCGACGAAGTTCGAGCTGGCGTTGCCGGGTGTCCAGGTCGCGAGGTCACCGGCCGCATCGGGCTCTAAGAGCGCGTCAGCGGGCTGGCCGTTCGCGTTGGTCCGGGCTCTCATGAGCTGTCCTCGCTCGGGAACGACGGGGTCACCGTCGGGAGTGTAGCCGTACAGTCCGTCGACGGGTTCCGCTCGCGTTCCGAAGTCGGTCTTCGAAGCCGTCCGCTCCGTGAAGCGCGCTGGATCTGCATCCGGCTCCGTTGCGACGTCAGTGTCACGAACAGAGCTGTCTGCGGTCGCTTGATCGACGATGGCCCAGAGCAACCCTGCCAGTCTGGTGACCAGCGTGGTCGTCCCGGCCGTGTCGGTCGAGCGGTGACGCTCCTGTTCCTCCCGGTAGGTCCGGAAGTAGGGGGAGCGGCGGTCGTCGGTCCGCGAGTCTGCGGTCCCATTGGGGTCTTTGTGTGTCGTCGCCTCTACCGTCGCCGGTAGGTTCTTATCTGCGGTGTTGCTACTGTTCATTGCAATTCCCTAGATTGCAGGTGAGGCTTCTGGCCTCACTTCCAACACCGCGTAGCGACGCATAGGTGTATCGCCGCTAGGGGCCTCTATTCGCCCGAATTCGAGCTTTTCCCCACATTAATCCCACACCGACTACCGTCGACAAGCACGGCTCGTTGGTTCTCTCTCACTTACAGAAATATCATGGTCACCTGCCTGCTTCGTCGGATTCTACCAACTGGATCGCGTGTTCCACGAGAGGGCTGGACAAATACAGATTCGTATCTTGCTTGAGCGCTCGAAGCACTCGTTTTGCGGTTGCGTCAGAGAGTTCGCTGTGGCTGTATGCGTACAGGATGATACCTACTGACCCGTGAACTTCGATGCCCTCATCCTGTGCAGTCTTCCGAGCGTCCAAGTCGTCGGTCAACAGCACGGTATTTCGATCCGCACACAGCACCAGCGCGGCTGTCTCACCGGGATCGAGATACGGATACGTCGCGTCGTCATACTCGACTTGCTCGACGGTGAACTCCAATTCCGAGGTGTCTGTCGAGCCGCGTTCGAGTTCTGTGAGGACCGTCTCTGGGATACAAATTTCTCCGACCAACTCAAGCAAATGCAATACATCGGCTTGGACCAGATGAATCCGCGGCCCTGTATCGGTGATAACGAGTCTGTTCAAGCGTGGAGGCCCCACTCCACGTCTTCTTCGATCGCGTCGCGAGCGGAGTCGACTTGGTCGACAACATCTGCGCCGAGTTCGTCGACCGCCTCCTCGCGTGTGAGGTCGCCATCGAGGTATTGACTGATAATCATATCGCGGTAGAGCGTCTCGACGCCCGTCTCGACGGCCTGTTGAATCACCTCGGATTCATCGATGCCGAGGTGCTGGGCGAGTTCCCTCACCCGGTCGGAGACGCTATCGGTTGCCATACGCCCGTGTTAGGTCCCAACCGGTATAACTGTCATAGCGATAGTAACGGCCTATGTGGGGTAACACTCCCGTGATTAGAACCGAGTCCCCAGGAAAAGTCCATTAATGTGGCACCAGCCACCACGAGATGCCACGAGGTAGCTTCGATGACTGGCGACGAAGATACTCATACGAGTTCGCTCGAAGCGTTCTTGAGCGAGTCTGGTCTCTGCACAGAAACGCTCGGTGAGCCGCCGCTTCGGGATGGGGAACCCCGTTGCTTTCACGAGACTGTGTCGAATTCAAGCCTGGCGACGAGTAGACGGTACGGATACAGACTGGATGTTTTCAACTTGCCCTGAGGTCTGAAACGGTGACGCCGAGCGGTGGATTCACTGCTCACCTGGACGGGGCCGAGGCCGAGTTCATGGACAAGCCCGCTTCATGAATCATTACATGCAAACATCTTATGTTCCATGAGACGCTACATCCACACAACATCAGGAGGTCAGGATGAGTAGCAACGACACCAAACACGTTCAAACTGAATTGAACGAGGAGGAGTACGAGCGATTTCGAGAGTTCGCTGAGGAACACGGACTGTCGCTCAAAGAAGCCAGTCACGAGGCGTTGATTGAGTGGGTCGAACGCCAGCAACAGGCCAATCCGAATGATGCAGCCTTTACGGTTCTCGATGAACTCGATGATTCGTCGCTCCCACGGACGGCACAGACAGACGCCAGAGAAGAAGACGATCTCGTTGACGAGTGGCACGGCAATGATGAATCATTCGTTCTCGCTGAGGACCCCTCCTCGAACTCCTAACTCTGATGGCAGACCCAGTTGAGACACCGATTGGGACGGTAACCGCTGAACACTTTCGACCGGGTTCGATTCGTCATCAGGCCGTCTGTGGCCCGAAGTTCCTCTATGCGCTGTTCAATCCGGAGGATCAGATGCATCCCGTCTCACGTGCATTCATGGATTTTGTCCGCGACGGCGACCTCCCATATCGGCGACTGGTCGTGAACGACCATATCGTCGACGAAGCTGCTACCCGACTCAAAAAACAGGCATCGATGCGAAACGCTGCGACGTTTCTGACGACGCTCGATAAGAGTGATCTCTATCAACTCGAATCAGTTACTCCGGAGGTATTCAGTGATGCGACAGACACGTTCATCGAGTGGACCGACCTCGCTGCATCCTTGACTGACTTCATCGTCGCGTCACACATGGCTGAGCTAGAGGTTGATCACATCCTCACGTACGACCGGCATTATGACGCCTTCGACGTAACGACGCTCCCCTATCGGAGACACGAGTGAGAGCTATGACTGAATCAACGCCACCCTCACATCCGATGGAACGCGAGCAGCTTCGGGCTGCGTCGACGCTCGTCGTGACAGTCAAATCGTCCGACGAGTTCCACGACCACGTTACCGACGGCATCGGGTCGCTCGAACAGGGCGATGCGGTGGACGCTTCGCCGACGCTCTCGTTCACCAGCTACGACGATCTCATGGAGACGCTGACGCCGCGTGTCCTCAAGATCATTGAGGCCATTCGTCGGAACGAACCATCCAGCATCAACGAGGCTGCCCGGGTTGTTGACCGAGACGTAAAGAACGTCCACGAGGAACTCAGTCGGCTTGCCCACCTGGGTATCATCTTCTTCGAAGAAGATGGTCAGAGCAAGCGCCCGGTCGTCTGGTTCGACGAACTCGTCATCAACCTCCCGTTCGATCCCGACGCTGGAGATACAGCGGCTGCAGCACCGTAGCAGTTGTTGGAAATCTGATTTTCTTCATTCGAGCCGGAACACGTATTCTGGCGTTCCAGACTCGATTGATGTGGATTTACATTTAAACGGCTCTGTTGAAATCCTCGGAGAGTTACAGGTTCGCCCGATAGTCTGACCGGATGCAGGCCCTCCCAAAGTCGCAGTTGCTTCGGTTCGTTGAGCAGGCATATCACTTGGCTCGGCGAGCTGTTGCCCGCTACTCGTCGAAGTTCTCGAAACGACGGTACACACTCCACCAGCACATCGTCTTGCTCTGTCTCAAGGTGCGGAAGAATACGACGTACCGGACACTTCTTGACGAACTTATCGAGATGCCTCGGATTCGGAGCGCCCTCGATCTTGAGGAACTCCCGTCTCCTTCGACGTTGTGTAAGGCGTTTAACCGGCTCGATATGGCGGTTTGGCGTGTGCTGCTCAACCTCTCGATTACCCTCCTCCCGACCAACGGTGTCGTCGGTATCGATGCCTCTGGCTTTGACCGTAGTCACGCCTCGAAGCACTATACGAAGCGAACGAAGTTGACGATTCAGCAGTTGAAAGTCACGCTCCTCGTAGACACGAGGGCGAACGCAATTATCGACTTACATGTGACGACGACCAGAAAACACGACTCAAAAATCGCACCGTCACTCATCAAGCGAAACACCGGTAAGATGGCGATTCTCCTCGGTGACAAGGGATACGACGACCAGAAGATTCGGGCGTTAGCCCGTGAGGAGAATCTTCGTCCGCTCATCAAGCACCGAGAGTTCTCATCGCTTCACAAAGCGTGGAATGCTCGGCTGGATGATGATCTCTACGGTCAGCGCAGTCAGAACGAGACGGTTAACTCCCGCCTCAAACGGAAATACGGCGCATTCGTCCGCTCACAGCAGTGGTGGAAACAGTTTCGGGAACTCACCATCGCTTGTTTCACTCATAACATCGACCGATCACTCTAATTGGCAAATACAGAGAGCATCTGTGATAGAATGCTATCGCATTCAGTCCGAACAAGTCAGATTTGGATTGGAATCGGCGAACTGACCATTCGGGTTCTCGGTGAATAGCCAGACGTGGAGTCCATAGTGTCTGGGTTGATCTGAATAATGGCCCTCCATCGGTCCACGGAAAGTTCGCCGGTCATCGCCAGCAAAGAGTGCAGGAGGTTCCTCGACGTCACTCGCGGGGACGAACCATTCAGCTCCCCTCAGCTCGTACTGGTCGGTGTCTGTTTGTTCATAGAGGAGAACGTTTGGCATATCGTAGGACACCTGGGGCACATCCTCTTTCACGAATGGGGTACCCAGCCCATCGATACAGGTGCCGATGTTTCGATAGCCATCGTTCATCGCCTTCTCGTGGTCCTTGTATTTCTCCAGCTTGAGCTTCGCGTCGTTGACCCCCGCTCCCGAGCCGCTCTGTCCGGAGCCACCGTCAGTCGTGCCATCCAGTTGGCCGAGACACCCTGCCCCCAAAACGAGAAGTGGTGCCGACGCAGAGAGGAGGTCTCGTCTGTTCATAACTAGCTCTGTCCCGCGCTGGACATAAAGCTCCCCGAGAGTGAAAGAGACGTTTTAACGAAATACGACTCCCTAACTATGAGTGATCCCACGAAATAGCTCGATAGATGTGTAGAGCTATCTAATGGCTATTGCACTGCAGATGATATCAAGATAATAGGATTTCAACAAAGCCATTTAAACATTAATCATATTGCCAACCAATGGTAGGGGAACTCATGCTACTCGATGACGTAGTTGAGGAAGGACTTGCGACGTACGATCTGTCCCGAAGCATGGAAGCTGAAGACGCAGGCCGAATAGCTACGATGCTGGAAAACTGAACGACTGATGGTTGAATCATGCCTGACGACACACGCCATGTGAATGGAGCAACAGTCAGGGACCTCCTCTCAGTTGCGACTCTCCTCGAAGATCCACAGCTAGCGGGTCTGTACGCGCACCTCTATCGTGAAGAGCCTGCGACTGTTCGCGAGATCATGAACGCGCTCGACTTCTCTCGGGAGACCACTCAGACGTTACTGTCTCGGCTCGAAGAGATGGGCACAGTTGAGACACTTACTGATGACGAGCCACAGAAGTACCGAGCGATCAGCATCGAGCTCTCGTTGTCCGCGGATCAGGGCGATCGGACCTACACAGTGACGCCGGCGTTGATCGACGCTGTCGGCAGACGCTGTGCAGACGGCGACATCGATACATACATCGACCGTCACGGACTCGCTGGGCTTGCGACGGCGCTCATCTATGCTGTCGATCGGGAACGATCCAGAGTGACACATCGGCTGATGGCCCGTGATCTGGATATCGCCCCGCTGGAAGCCGAGATCATTCTTCAAGCACTTCGTCCAGTCGTCCACGACCACTTCGAGATCGAGGTCGCAGACAGTGGCGATGTATTTGAGTCCGAAAGCAACGCCCCGTGAGGGAAGCTCACACTTTTCCTCGATATCTGCATATCGACGTTGTAGTAGCTATTTTGACTGTTGCCGAATTACTGGTATCTATTGGATGTACGAATTGTTCGATGGGACGGCCGCTCGCGTGCTGCTCGCAATCGAGTCCGGAGATTCGATCCGACAGGTCGCCCAGCACATCCACACCCCCTACGAGACGGTCCGCCAGGCCGTCAACCGGCTTGAGGACGCGGGCTATCTCGCGTACGACGATGGGCTGTTCGTCGCCGACGATCGCGTTCGTGAGGCGGCACGCGACCTGTTGGTGGCGAGTGCCGGCGTGAGTCCGCCGTCTATCGAGGAGGCGTACGTCCTCCCGCAGTTCGGTGACTGGCCGTTCGCGTTCGCCCGGATCGATGCAGTCTACGTCTGGACGCAGGGTGGCTACCAGGTCGGTCGCGACCCTGATGACTATCCGCTGTTTCTCGCCGTTCGGGAGCAGGATGTCGAGGCGTGGCAGGAGTTTTTCCAGCAGTTTAGCCTCCCGACGGCGTTCGAGCGACAGCCGCGGGACGGACTCGATGGCCCGCTCCAGATCGTCCTTGATCCGCGACCGACGCTCGAAATCGACCACGTCGACGGCTACCCAGTCGTCCCGCGCGACGAGACCGTCGCCTACATGTGCGAACACTACGCGCAGTTCCAGTCGGCGCTGGCGATACTCGATCGCATGTACGACGACCTTGATCTCGACGTGGCCTATCGCGAATCGGAACAACCCGACTGATCGGCCTACGTCGAGGAGGTGAATTGGCGTACTCCGGTCTATACGAACAATTGCTCGATCGACTGCTGGACGATATTCGAATCGACACCGATGAGGCTCGCTGTTTGTTCATAGAGCCCTTCTGATACCGCTGCTCGAAACGTCTCCACGCCATCGTTCGAAACACGGTCACGAACAGCCGAGCGCATTTCTCCATACTCATCGACGTACCAGAGGAGGGCGTGGAGGTCGGCAAGATCTTTCAGTCGCTTGTGGCTCTTATCACGCTCTGGAAACGCTCGGATTTTCATCGCTGCCAGCGCTGTTGGAGGCGCAATCAGGGCTGTTTCCGGTGTCGTCCACGAGACATACTCTCCGAGCGGTTCTCCTTCGTCGTCTGCAAACACCGGTGCAAGAAGCGGTTCAGCAGGAGGCCGGAAGCCGAACGTCTCTTGGAACTCATCGAGCCTCGTCGTATCTGGGATGATATCGATATCGACCCGGAAGATATTGTGTGCTGGTTGGCTTCGGACGTCCTCATTAGAGAGTCGGTCACCGGTTTCGCGGTGAAACTGCTGGTAGAATCCGAATCGTCCACGGTTGTAGCCGAGATCAGCCTCAATCCGTTCGAGTGTCGTTGCAACTGGTGCTGCTTGGAGGTCTGTGACCGACCACTCGGGGTCGATATGGATGCCGAGATCGATATCTCGCGACCCAATGTATGGGCGTCCGTGTGCGTCCTGAAACCCGGTCGTCACGTGCAGATGGACCGCCCACCCACCGAGCAAACACGTCGGCGGCTCAGCGACAGCGATGACGTCTTGGAGCTCCTGTTCGGAGAGCCGTGTGACGGCCTCGGCATACTGGCTCCGGTCAGCGTTACTCATCGTCCTCTCCGTGATACCTGGCTATGAGTCGGTTTGCGGCTTCGGCGGCAGGCCCGTCTTCGTCGAGGAGATCGACGATCAACTGTGGGATCGAGACCGTCGTGACGTCATCAACGGTTTGGGTGTTGTAGAAGACGTGCTCGTCAGTCGCCCGGAACTCCGTATTGCCGCCACCGATGAGGCCATTTTCCTCGATGGTGGTGAGCCACATCGGGATATCGTCCTCCCTGACGTACAGGTCGGTCGAGGAACTGAAGAGAAACCCCTGGTGGACCTGTTCGGCTTCATAGGTAGTGAGTGCGTAGTCGAGATCAGCCTCACGGATCTGATTCAGCGGCTGTTGAAACGACACCCGGACTGCATTCGGTTCGATTCGCGTCTCGAGCCAGTGACGATACAGCCCGTCCGGATCCTGAACGGTTGCGTTGTGAATGTACCCTTCCGACTCGAGTTGCTCGAAGTACTCATAGGCCCACCCTTTCGAGACGTTGGCCCGCTGCGTAATCTCGTACCGGCTCAGCTCCCCGTCAGGATGATTGAGGAGGGTCCGGTGGAGACGCTCTTTCTTGAACCCGCGTTCACGGGCCGGCTTTTCGAGCAGCACACTATCTAGGTTACTGCCTATACTTATATATCTAACCGAACGTTCGGCTATCGAAGATAGTTATATACTGAACCGAACTACTTCTCTTCTCTTGACGTCTGGGGGTAGACAACGCGAGTTTATCTGCCCGAAGGGGGCGAGGAACGGCGATCATGCACATGCTCATACGCGTACTCGTCCCTGCAACCGACGCGACAGAGGCGGCCGGCACCGCACGATTCGCGCTCGACCGATTGATCGGGATCGGTGAGGGAGCGAGTACCGTTTTCGACTACTACAAGACGCTCGACGAATCGACCGCCCGGTATCGTGACCACCCACGCTATGGCGGGCTCGATCCCGCGCATCGGCTGTCGTCCGCGACTGGGAAACAACTCCTTGACGACGCGATCGAAGCTCAAGCAATGTGGTTCGTCGAGACAGTCGCGACGCTTCGTGAGAAGCTCGACACGCTTGAACCGGCCGAGGTAATGGACGATGTCGACCTCGTCCGGTACGACTGCTACCGGCTCGGACAGTTCGCAGGCCCATCAGTCTGGATCTACGATGAGCACGGCGCCGGGCTCCGTTCCCGTTGTGCAGTCGACCGCTACGTCGAGGACCGGGACTCCGATTCGCTCTGGGTGGTGCCCGCTGATGTCCACTACTGACCGGCCAGTGGCGAGCCTCGGCTCTGCCAGCCGTCCTCACCCGTTCGAAGTGGACGTGGGCCTCGACACTCGCGAGGACTCGTGGAGGGGGCTGTGAGCTTCTACGCGACGGTTGCCGGCTATATTCAGTACCGAACCCTCGCGTTTCTGGAGGCCGCCGTTGGCCGACTCCAGACTGGTGGCTGGCTCGATGACTGCCAGCACTGGCGGGTCGACGGACGCGTCATCGAGCACGGTAGGGTCGAGATGATCGATACCGACCAGCTGGTGCTCGTGATTCCACCAGGGTTGTATCGAAACCTCGCTCGGATTACGACGCGGCTGTTCGTCGGTGCGACCGACGGCGTCGTGGTGATCAGTTCAACGGACGGCTGTTTCGACGGCTGGATCGAGCGACCGTTACCCGCAGCAGCCGCACCGACGCCATCGACGGATGCCATCACGAGCATCGACGCGGTCGATCTCGAGGCCTTCGCTCGTGAGTCCGGCATCGGCGTGAAGCGATTCGAGCGGACGCCTTCCGACAAATACGCTGCCTGGCAGGATCAGGTCTGTCTGGCCTTCCACGAAACGTTCGACCCACCGTTCCCGCCGGATCTCGCCGACCAGAACCTCGACTGACCGACTGCAGATCGATCCTCGGCCCTCACCGGGCCGCTTTCCAAAATGTACCTCGATTCACCCAGCTACGCCGCCGTCCCGACCGACCAGTGTACCGTTTCCGACCAGCGTATCGACGTCGTCGACGAATCGCCTTCGAACGAGCGTGACTGCTGTCCCGAGTGCGATGATGTGCCGCTCGTCAGCGACGACACCGAGACGTACTGTCCCGATTGCGGTCTAATCGTGGAGGATGCCGGCCTCGACCACGGTCCGGAGTGGACGCCCTACGATGAAGCGGAGCGGCGACGGGTTGGCAGCCCGGTAACGCCGATGCGTCACGACTGGGGCGTCTCTGCCGAGATCGGCTTGTTCCGAGACGGACACGGTCGCGAGCTTTCGGCTGCGACTCGGGCCCGCCTGCATCGACTCCGCCGCTGGAATCGACGAGCACGCTTCGAGAGTAAAGCTGACCAGAATCTCGCGCACGGACTCGGTGAGATTCGTCGGATCGGCGGGGCGCTCGACCTCGCAGAGGGTATCCAGGAGGAGGCGAGTCAGCTGTTTCGCGAGGCACAGTCCGATGATCTGATTCGGGGTCGGTCCCTCGAATCGATGGCGAGTGCGGCGGTGTACGCAGTGTGTCGCCGCCGTCGACTGCCACGCTTTCTCGATGAAGTCGCTGAGGCGGCTCGGGTCGACCGCGGCAAGGTTCGGCTGGCGTATGGGGTGCTCAATCGCGAGCTGTCGCTACGGATTCCACCGGCTATGCCTGCGGACTTTCTCCCGCGACTTGCCAGTTCGGTCGAGGTGTCGGAGCAGGTTCGAGAGCGATCGGCGCAATTGTGCGATTCGGATGCAGTCATCGACCTCGCGAACGGACGCAAACCCGCCGGTGTCGCTGCTGGCTGTCTCTACTTCGCCGGTCGTGAACTGGAGGGATTCGGCGCTGTAACGCAAGAGCAACTTGCCACGGCCGCTCGTATCTCAGAGGTCAGTCTCCAGCACGTCTGGCAGGCTCTCCAGGATCGAGAGTTACCGGTCTGGTCCGCTGAGTCCTCCAATTCTTCAACTGAGATCGAACGGGGGCTTCCATGACGACCGACGAGATCACTGGTCGAGAGGAACGCATCGAGGTTATGCTCGACCCGTCCACAGCCGGATGGCGTTCGGGCAAGCCCTGTCCAGAGTGTGGTCACTCGGTCGTTCACGCTATCGTCAGGGCAGGCGTCCGGTTCCGTTCGGATGGGTCGTGGGAGTTCGACGAAACACTCGGTGTGTACGATGCGTTCTGCCCGGAGTGCGATTGGCTTCCGGCAGTTTGCTCTCTATGAGCAGTAGCGAGGAGCGTGTGAACTACTTCAACAGATTGTAAACAAAATTCCGCAAACGTATTTATACGACCCAGTACTAAAGTTTACAACGATGCTCACCAAGGCCGGACTCGCTGTTCTGGACGCACTGAGTGCTGGCCGGACAGCAACTCCGTCTGAGCTCGCAGGAGAGACTGAGTATTCACAACCCCATCTCTATGAGATACTAGACGAGCTGCAGTCCGAGGGTTTGGTGACCGAAACCCGAGAATCTCACAATCAGCGTCGTGTTCGGGCGACTGACCACCCGGTCGTCGAAGCGTATCGAGATCTTCGGTCGAAGCTCGGCCACGTTGACTGGATTGAGGTTCTTTCGCCCGCTACGCTCCGGGTGTGCTGGTATCTCGACGAACCGCGCCGCGCCTCCGAAATTGCAGAACGACTCGGGATTACTCGCCAGGGCGTTCACAATGCATTGTCGCCACTCAAGCATCGAGCGATGCTGTCGCCGTCCGGTCCCGAGTACGCGTTGAGCGAAGACCTCTCGCCGCTGCTCGAGTTCGCTCGTGCCGTCGTACGCCACGACCACCGATCGCGGGTTCGGGAGATTGCCCCGAGTGCGACCGTTGAGTGGTGCGACCCGAAGCGGGCGCTCGTCCGTGTACAGACGCCCGATGATACGACCGCACTGCAGTCAGCCACTGAGTGGCAGTTGACTGGGCTCGCCAAATTTCAAGAATACGGCCTCCAATTCTTCCTCGTTGGCGAACCCGCGTTCTGGTATGCTCCCGAGGAAGAACTCACGCCCGCCGACGTGGTATGCCACACCCTCGTCCTCGACAGTGGTTCGCGCCGTGTCAGTTATTCCATGCTATTGATCGAGAAGCTGGATATCGACCAAGAGACGCTCACAGAAACCGCACGATGGTACGACCTGGAGACAACGGTGACTGCATTGTACCGGCCGCTTCGTGGAGAGTTCGATGCCTCGAACAACTTCCCTGTCTTCCTCCCGAGTGAATCAGAATTTATGGCCCTCAAAGAGCAGTACGAGGTATCATGACCGTGTTCAAAGGAGGTGAGGCGATCAGAGCGTTTCTCGAAGAGTTCGACAGCTGGCTCTCGGAGCCCGTTACCGTCTCCTCGTCCCGAAGAGACGGTTGAGGAGCAAGGATTCATACCACCGGGAACGCTACGTACGGGTAGAGAATGGGACAGTCAGCCAGCGATTTGCCATCGGGGGTTCGCGAGGCCGTGATTACACGGCTCGAAGAGGCTCCTGTATCGCTTGCGCTGCTGTTCGGGTCGTATGCGACCGGTCATGCCACCACAGGGAGCGACGTCGACATCGCTGTCGAATACGACGAAACACTCGAAGACGTCACGGACACCCACCTCTCGCTCGTCGCCGATCTCACACGGATTCTCGGTCGAGATGACCTAGACGTGGTGCGACTCACATCCGTTGATCCCCGAGTCGCAGTCGAAGCTCTTGACTACGGGCAGCTGCTCGTTGGCACAGCCGAGGAGGCTACTCAGCTTCGTACTCGGCTCGAAGCCGCTCGCCAAACGCAAGACGAACTCGTTCAGAGTCGTATCGAGAACGCGGAACGCAAGATCGAGCGTCGTCTTCAGCGCCGCGAGCATGGTTGACGAGCGGGCTCGGCTCCGTGAAATGCTCGCGGAGCTTGAGGAGTACCTCGATGGACTTCGCGACAAGCAGGGTGTCCCAAAGGAGCGCTTCGAGACTGATGACGACCTCCAAGATATCGTCGAACGACGTCTTGAGAAAGCTACCCAGACATGCATTGACATCGCCCGGCTAATCGGTCGCCTCGAAGGACGCAATCTCAATGAAGTAACAAATGCAGGGGTATTCGTTGCGCTCGTCGACCTTGACGTGCTTCCACCGTCGCACCGTCAGGAATTCATCGATATCGGTGGCCTCCGGAATGTTCTCGCCCACCGCTACCGGCACATCGATACCGGAGAGATCTATGAGGTCTATCACGACCTCAATCGTCTCGAACGATTTTCCGAAGCGATCTATCGCTATCTACACGAAGATGCGGACTAACTCATGGCCAGTTGCTTCGGAGTTCACGTAGATTCACCCGGGACTATGGGTGACATCCTCCCACGCTGTGTTGTGTCCCTCGGCATCGTCGAATCCGTCTCCTTCAGATTTCTCAGCCCGTCGTTTGTCCGGTCGAGCAGGGACTACGGCGGGCCCAGCGCTCGATAGTTCTCGTCGATAGCTGAGGTTAACCAGGCATTGGCGATCGGACTCCCCCGACCAGCGTCGCCTCCTCGGGCAAATTCACTAGGTGATGCTAGAGTGCAGCACCGTAGGAGTCCCGGAGCGTCCCCTGGCTCATGTCTCGAGTAATCCGTGTTCCGTCTTGAAATCAGGCGCAATGTGACCTCCTGATGATTCTGCTGTACCTGCGAATTTACCACTACGAAGAGAGTGAGGGAGAGTTGGAGTCGACTTGGTACCGTTACAAATCGACTCTTATCTTTCACTCCTAGTGACTGCTCTTACCACCAGCTATGAGTACAGAACCAATCCTCGAGAGTGCTGACACCGACGATACTGATGACTCTACCGTCAATTCGTCGGCGACCAGTCAGCAAGACGATCCGACTACTGACCAGTCCTCGGATGATGAGACATCACCGGCATCCGAACAGGACGAGACGGACGAGCCGACGTCCACAGGTCCGCCGGAGACGTTCCGGGCGGCGATCCAGTCGGAGCCACTGAAGAACATTCTGCGAGCACTCAGGGCGACTGTCGACGAGGCTCGCGTGAATATCGACGAGTCGGGCATCCGCGTCCGAGCGGTCGACCCCGCGAACGTCGCGATGGACGACCTCGATCTCTCGGCGAGCGCCTTCGAGTCATTCGAAGCGACTCCCGGCGTCATCGGAATCGACCTCGACCGGCTCTGGGATGCGGTCTCGCTCGCAAACAAAGGTGACCTCGTCCAACTTCACCTCGACACGGAGAGCCGGAAGCTGGTCGTGGCCGTCACTGGCCTCGAGTTCCAGATGGCCTGTCTGGATCCGGCGACGATTCGGTCGGAACCGACGCTTCCCGAGCTGGAGCTACCAGCGAGCGTCACCGTCGACCGCGACACGCTCCGCCAGGGGGTGAAAGCGGCCGATCTGGTTGCTGACCACGTCGGCTTCCGAATGGACCCCGAGGAGGAAGTGTTCCGGATCGATGCCGAGGGCGACACGGATAGCGTCGACTTCGGGATCGATGCTGACGACTGGGAGGCGGTCACCCTCGCGGAGGCGTCCTCGCTGTTCAGCCTGGACTACATGAAGCGAATCGTGCGAACGATTCCAAAGGGAGAGAGCGTGACGGTAGACTTCGGGACTGAATTCCCCGCCATGCTCTCGCACGATATTGCCGATGGGAATGGATCGATAGTACGGATGCTCGCTCCGCGTATCGAGACGTGAATAGCTGTTAGATGCCTCGGATATCTGAGGGTACTCAATGTTATATATAATCCCGATACAGGCGGTCGCGTGCCACCAGTAAATGCGATTGGACAGGTTCCTCGATGGCTGTTTACCGCGATCTACGAGAGATAGTCATGGCGAGAATAACCATCACAACGAAATTTCACAACCCTTCTCGTGCCCGTCGAAGGGAGTGGCAACGGGCTACTCACCTCTACGCCGAGACCAAGCAGTCACTAATCGATGGCTGGGTTAACGGTGAGTTGGAGCAGTCGATAACAACGGCCAGTATCGAGAACGATCTGTACGCCGTGATCCAGTCTCAGGCAATCCGTGAAGCAAAAGCCGAGTATTCGAAGGATGGTGCTATCGAGTATAGCAGCAGTCTCCCGTTCGGGATCAACAACCAGAACTGGAAAATTGATGTGACCGAGAATGGCACAGTTGTCCTTGGATTCCCCTGTATTTCGCAGTGGTGGTACACACCGATCACCGTCTATGAGGAGATAGAGGATGTCGTCAATGGGCTGCTAGCTGGCGACATGAAGAAATCACTTCTACAGGTATATCGCCGCGGTGCTGAGTGGTTTTGTGCGTTCACTGTTCTTCACGAAGCTCCATCAGGAGGGAAAACACTCATCGGGGTCGATATCGGCGAGCGGCACATTCTCGCCGCCGCTGCCCCCGACAAAGGTGAGTCGCTGCTCGTCTCAGGGAAGGAAATGAAGTACATCCGGCGCAAATATCGGTCTCTCCGCGAGTCCCTACAGGAAGCGGGTGCGCTTCGCGCACTCAACCGTATGGGTAAGAAAGAACAGCGTCGGGTGACACATCTGAACCACACACTCTCTCGACGTCTCGTTGAGTTCGCTGACCAGTTTGATGAGCCACTGATTCGAATTGAGGACCTCGGTGAAATCCGTGAACGGTGTCCGTGGTCCGGTGTCCACTCCTGGCCCTTCGGGCAACTCCAGCGGTTCATCATCTACAAGGCTGCCAAGCAGGGCATCACGGTCGAGAAGGTTGATCCCTCCTATACCAGCCAACGGTGTTCGGTCTGTGGAGCGTCCGGTACCCGGTCGGGTGACCATTTTAGGTGTCCGGACTGTGGTCGCGGTCGCCACGCCGATCTGAACGCCGCAGAAAACATCGCGACTCGAGAGGGCGAACCATGCACGACGTAACAGTTCGGCTGATGCGAATCGTGCTACCTCGCGGGCTGAAAACCCCGCCAACGATTGTCTGCTGGACGCAGAGAGGAAGGCCGTGTTGACACGGCTGCACGCACTGGAACGCTCACCGTCGGTCACAATTCGGTGGCAACCAATGACGGCCCACGCGAAGGCGTCTCTGTGGCCCGAGGAAACGTGCAACCTCAAACTCCCCTTCGGGGAATCCCTGCCGCTTGAGCAGGGAGGATGTCAAATGAAAAAGATAGTTCGCTCTTAGCGGACGAAGTTCAAAAGCTTCGCTCAACTCCTGTACTACGGGGGGTCTGACAGCTCATGAGTCTATGTTCGTCTCGTTCATAGACTCCTTCAGCACAGTATTCGTAGCCCTTCTCATTCTCCTCAATGTAGGTATTTCTAGTTCGTCTTGATCCAGCAACCCCTCTATGTTCTCTCCCTTGTCAGGGTGCTTGATCCTGTTCACCATCTTACGCCATGCAGAAGCGTCATCCACGCTGAGGATTGTCCTGTCTGCGATGAGCTGGTCTTTATTCCCATGTCTTCCCGAAGAGAGCAGATTCTCACAGACAAAATACAAGTTTGTCATTGCAGTCCAGAGATCCGAGGATAGCGCGTCGTCGTACATGTGGAGGGCAACACGGAGATCCATTTCGGCGTCTGTCTCGATATGTTTCGACCTGTATTCTCTCACGTCCCCGTAGACCGATATTACATCGCCCATAATCTCGATCTCCTTTGGGATCTCGTTTAATCCGAGTAGAGCTGTAGCGATATTTCCCGGCGAGAGGTCGTCGCGGTAGTCCAACGCTCCTCTCTCGTATGAATACGCTCCACCAACAACTTGCCCCGGGCTCTGGGAGAAGAATACCGGGTCCCTCGTGCATAGGTTGAGAGCAATCAGAAAGTCGAAAATATCTGCGTGTTCCCGCAGAGGGGGGCTAGTATTTTCCAACAGGCCGTGAGAAATGATCCACCAATGCCGTTCGGGATGATCGACCGTTTTCTTGATCTGAATTTGTCTGTCGCTCGTAACCACCTGTTTCCCTTGGTGAGCCTGCTTGTTGACCCAGAGACCAACTGACTCGTGTTGTTTGAACTGTAGTACTTCGATATCGGGGCACCTGACCACCTCTACTTCGTCCGTCTTCTGATCGACTCCTGATTGGGTACCTGTGCGTGTTTGGCTCAATGGTCGAAGATAAGAGGGGATATAGGTCGTCATTTTTACCAAATATCTTGTCCGGTCGTAAAGTCATTAGTACCCCTTGTTAGAGATTGACAATACCAAGGGGACACGTCAAAATTGTCGAGAATAACTACGCTATCGTGATCTTATACTCGATTACTGACTCTGATTTATCTATAATAATCGACTGAGGTTCTATGAAAACAAGCTACTCACGGTCGACAAATCGAGCCCGACGGTATCGAGGCGAGCGAACGCTCGGGGGCTGTCTCGTCTACGCCGGCGACGATCTCCTCGATAAGCACCTCACAGTCCATCCAGTGTCGCCCGGCGGCTTCGATTGGGGCCCGGACGCGGCTCCCGAACGTGCTTGCCAGCTCGCCATCGCGCTGCTCGCGCCAACACTCGGACTCGAAGTCGCCGTCGACGACTACCATCTCTTCGCCGAGAACTTCGTCCGCCGGGAACTCACGGGCGATGAATGGTCGGTTCGTCTCCAGGACCTCCGCGAGTCGGGCTATCGAGAGCAGTATCTGCATCGGGACTATCCGGAGAATACCGCTCCAGAGCCTGCGGACGTCGACATCGAGACCATCGATCTGGACACGATCACCTACGCCGAGGAACTCGCGCTGGTCCGCCGGTATGACGAGGTGCTCTGGAAGAAAGGCAACACCCGCGGTAATCTGGCCAGACTCCAGGCGATTCGACGTGGTGAGCGCGACCCGGCGGCTGAGCCGTTCTCCACGCAGTGGCTCTCGACACAGGGACGGCTCACCTCGCCGGCGGCCAAACGTGCGCTTGGAGAGGAGTTCGAGACGATGGGCGAGTTCGCCGCCTGGGCCTGTTATGCGACTTCGCTCACGACGGTCGACCATGTCGGCGACTCGACCGCGACGACGATTCGGGGCCTCCGGCCGACGCTCGTTCGATGGTTCGGGGGCGAGGAGTACATTCCTCAATTCGACGACGACCAGGAGACGCTCGTGAGCAACAGTGCTGGGGAGACGTCCTGAACAGCAGAGTAAGCTATCCCTCTATGAATTTAAATACGATACCGATTCAGACCGCCCTGCGATGAGGAGAACAGCCACGCTCCCCGCGGGTTCGGCCTCGAGACAGTATCGGTTGCTCCTTCGACGGTACGGATCACGCTCTCAGGGCGCACGCCGACAGGAGGTTGCATGACCGCCCGTGAGCGGCTTCGGATGCACCTCGTGCAGGCGCTTACTCGATCGAATTCACCGGATGTTCGCGATCACATCCGTGCAGCACTCCACGAGTGGGAGGATCTGCCGCCGACTCCACTAATCGCATGTCCCATCTGTGAACGTGTTGAGCTCCCAGAGCGGATCACGAATCACGACTGTAGGAATGGGAGGAAAGGGCTTTGCGCCTGTTTCGTGTACCGTTGACTATCGTTCGTAGGCTATGACTTCCGGTACTGATTCAAATCCGGGCGGTGATCGTCTTTCCGTCGGGACGTACGTCGTTGACCGAGATGCTACCGACGATCCAGACCGAGCTGTCGTCGTTCGATTGCCCGACGCGGTCTGTGCCACATGGGAGATCGAAGACACTGATCAGACAGTGGCGGATTATAACCCCGACTATTCGAGTGAGGCACCCGTGGCCATCGTTGTATTCGAGCCCGCCCTTGACTCCGTCTCCGAGTGGCACCATTCGGACCCGGACGATCTCTGGCCGCTCGTTCAGACGCACGATCTGCCATACTACGCCTATCCAGAACCCCGTCTTGAGCCAGTGGGCGACTCCCTCGCTGGACACACGCACACCGAACCCATGACTATCTGGTTCGATGGTGCCTGTGAACCCGTCAATCCCGGTGGTCATGGTACCTACGGAATCGTCGTTGCACAGGGCGAAGAAATCGTTCACGAAGAACGAGGTTACATCGGGGAGGGCGAGGGGATAACGAACAATGTCGCCGAATATGAAGCGCTCGTCGCAGCCCTAGAGCACACACAGGCAGAATATCCGGGCGCTCCCGTAACCGTTTACGGGGACTCACAGCTCGTGATCCGACAGCTGACCGGTGAATACGCCGTCCGCAGCCCTCGCCTCCGCCCGCTCTGGCAAGACGCCCGTCGCCTTGCAAACCAGCTGGATGTCGAATTCGAGTGGGTCCCTCGCGAGCAGAACGAACGTGCTGATGCGCTCTCGCGAGAAGCCTACTACGAACAGACCCAACAGGAGGAGCTTGACAAGCGGCGTGAACGTGCCGCAAATGAACCGATGCAGATCACTCCACTCGGCGATGAGACCTACGAGGTCAAAGGGACGTACACAGTCGACCTCACTGCCCGGAGTTGTACGTGTCCCGACTACGAAAATCGAGGCCTCCCGTGCAAGCACATCTTCAAAGTCAAGCAGAACTGTGAACAATCTTGATCACAGGAGGTCGGGGCTTCTTTGTGGTTCCTGCAGAGTACTGTATCGCTTCGCGTTATCGCGGAGAGGATGTCACTCGTCGGTCCAGTCCTCAGCACTCTCGAACCCGCGGAAAGCGTCTCGATTCGGATACGTAGCAACGATTCGCCGTAGTTCGGCAGCGATCTCCGCTGCAGGGCGGTCTTTATTGTGAACGATGACGATGCCGGCGTGATCGGCCGGTGAGAGGTCTGTTGCGTTGAAATCCCGGACTTTGTTCGTGACGAGCACCGTGTCCGTCTGACGGCAGTACGGCAAGATGTCCTCAAAATCATCAGCACCTTCGAACAAGGCATCCAGGACGTATTCTGCGGCAATGTCACGGCGATCCAGTTCCGTGACAATGGTCGGACTTAGGTTCTCGTCGATAAGGAATCGCCACTCGGACTCGATTCCGTTATTCCTGTCTGTCCCGCTCCCACCCTCCATTCGTCACTCGTTCGGATTGATCCCGGCCGGGCGATCTCGGGGGATTCGCTCACGGAGGTCCGCGCTCGCCTGGTCGCGCGCCTCACGATGGTCTTCCATCTCTTCCTCGTGGGCGTGATAGTAGGCAAGTGCCGCATACACGTCGGCGACAGCGAGTTGGAACGTTTCGGCAAACTCATCCGGGGACAGCTCGCCGTCACCCTCTTTGACCTGCTCGTAGATGTCGAGGACGGTGATCCGCCGACCTCTGATACGCGGCTCCCCACCGAACATCTCGTCGGCGACGATCCGCGGATGATCTGGATCCGGCACGTCCGCGTCCCGGTCAGTTGCCATCGTAGCTACCACTAGGAGCGAGACTGGTTATAAATGTCTCTCCGGCACTGAGGGATTGTGGAAGTTGTTCATCGGATAGATGCTGGCCATCTAACGAACAGTCAGACGGAAAGGCAACGAAGCGGGAGCCCGTGAATTTCTTCGGCCAATGGATCAGCGACTCGCTCTAGAATATCGCTATAGACAAGCTGTTCAGCAGGATCTGATTTATCGATCCTAAGAGATTGAGGGGCGGACCAACTACGTTCTCCATCCACCGAGAACGGGGTCCGCCTTCGTTCATCATGTCCACGCCAACACAACCAGACACAGCCACCGCTGACGACGCAGCACGCTCGATGAAGACGGCCGTTCCGGTCGCGGACTTGCTCGCCCGTGAGACGACCCTCTCCTTTGCTGGCCTCACTCCTGCTGATACGGGCGAGTATCCTGCTGCGGTTTCATCGGAAGCTCGGTGTCTCGATCCCGATCCCCGGCCGCTGAAGGACGTCATCGCGACGCTCCCGCAGGCCAGTTCCGGGGAACTCTGGGCGACCAACGAGTTCGTCGACGTGGACGGAACCGTCGATACCGAGGCAATTCGCGACGTTCACGGATTGGATGTCGACGCGCTCGAAAACGCTTCGGGGTGTTCACTCGGCGAGCTTGCGAAGAGGGCGTCGTCAGACCCGCTAGTTCGAATCCGCGACCACCAGGACATCGTTGACGAGCGTCGGAAGGCGCTGTGTGCCCTCGGCTACGACGTCAAGTTCCGCTGGCAGATCGCCTCGGATCGATATTCGATCATCAATCCACAGGAGGCGTATCTCCCCATTATCGGAGCGCTCCAGCAACGCGGTGAGACTGAGGCGTTCGGCTGGACGAGCTACCGGGATTGGGGTGGCCTCCTCAAGATGTTCGTCGTGTGTCCGGGCCTCGAACACACCGTCTCGGGGAGTGAGGACACAGAGTTCGATGACGACTCCGACGGCGTGACGAGCGTTGGTGACTCGGATGAGACGGATTTGATCGTGTACGGCGGGTTCGAGACCGGGTACGCCTTCCGCGGGACGCAGACGCTGTGGGCGAAGCCCATCCTCTACTTCCCCGAGACTGGTACCGTCGTTCCCGATACGGGGAAGCGCTACACGCGCCGGCACTACGGGCGGGCGACCGACGCCACTCACGAGCGGGCGAACGACCGCGTGCCGATCAACGAGTGGTGGAAGGCAATCTACGACGACGTCGCCGACCGACTCGTTGACGTCGACCGTGCCATCCGCCGCACCCGGGCGATTGCCTACGACTTCGAGACACTCCCGTTCGACGCGGCCACGTGCTACCAGTATTGGGGCGTGGCCACGAGGTACGCTGAGGCCGCTGCCGACCGGGCGACGACCCTCGCCTCGCCGCCGTCCCGACCGACGGTGTATAATCTTCAGCTGTCGCTACTGATCGCACTCCTCGATTCGTACGAGGGCTCGCTGGCGTCGGATACGTATCAGGAGTATATTGAGACCGCTGGGGAGCTACTTCGAAAACCAGCGATGATGATCCAGCTCGCGCTGAAAGAACATGACCGGCAGGTCGAGGAGCCGGACGAGCGTGTCCTCGCAGACGATCAACAGACCCTCAGCGACGCGCTGGAGGACATCGTCGACGTTCCTGGTATCGAGGTCGACACTGAGGTCGATCTCTCAGACAGCGGTGCACAGCGGCTCCACGACCGTGTCCAACGGAAGCTCGACGATCTCGATTAATTCTCGACGAGGGAGTCCGGCGACAGTGTTTTACAGAATCCACGGAAAGCGAAATACATGTCGGAGGCTGCTCGGGACTCACATCCACTCGATGCGATGCTCGCCATCTCCGATGTCGTGACGAACCAGCGGTATGCGCAGATCTATGCCCGGGTGCTCACTCTCGATACCCCGACAGTCGAGGAACTCTCCGAGGGTCTCGATAGTTCGACAACGACCGTCTACGAGGACGTGAACCATCTCATCGAAAGCGGTATTCTCGAGCGCGTTACGGACAACCAGCCGCATCGGTACCAAGCCCGCCAGATCGACCTCACCATCCAGACCGACGACTCCTATCAGATTACGCCGGCGCTGTTCGTCGCGCTCGCCCGACGCGAGACGAACGAGAACATTCAGCTGTTTCTCGACCGGCACGGCGTCGGCGGCCTCGCGACCGTCCTTGAGTACGCCCGTGATTACGTCCAAGGCCGAATGAATGCCCGTATCACGGCGCGCGAGCAGGACCTCCCCGTGCTCGAAGCCGAGACGATCCTGCAGGAGATGCGCGACGTGCTCCTGGATGTCGATCTCGAAGAGAGCCCCAACGTCGACGAACTGGACGCGGCAGTCGATGAATAACGAGTCTTCTCCGCAGACGGTCACAGCCAGTCACTGACGTACGCGACGTGATCGGCGAGGTCGGAGACTGACCGTTCGATTCGGCGAACCGCACGTCTCACTTCGCCGCCCGTCCGGGTCACGTCCGCGATAATGATGATACCAGGATGCTCGTCTGCCGGTGGATTACTGAAATCCGACTGATCGGCTGTCAGCAGAACGCGGTCCTTTCGGGTTGCAACGGCTAGGACGTCCGGATCAGACGCGCTTACCCCGAGATCCCCAACGTCGACGACGCGGACGACATCATGGCCGTCGTCGCGGAGGGCCTGTATCCACTCGGTCTCGACGTTTTCGTCCGCGAGCAGTTCCATCGAACGTCCTCTAGGTGGTCTCGTCAGGAACGAGGCGGTTCGGCGCGTGCTCCTCGTACATCGACTGGTTCCGAGTCTCGATGGTACGCATCTCCTCGGGGTGGCTGAAGGCGTACGCGAGCGCGGCGTGGACCTCGGCGACCGAGATGTCGTAGCTCGTGGCGATCTCCTCTGGCGTGTCGTCTCCGTCGACGTAGCGCTGGTAGATGTGATACACGCCGATACGGTGTCCCTCGATCCGGGGGTCCCCGCCGAGGACATCGTCTGTCTTCACGATCTCCGGCATCGTCCCGTCCGAACTCGATTGTGACCCAGTTCCAGCCATGATCCGTTGGTGCCTCTGTACGCTACTAGCGTGTCTCACGTAATAACCACCCGGGTTGATGAGGCGGTCCAGACCCGGTGTTCTGTCCGAGTCTCGGTCCACCGCTGATTTATCGACCCACAATCGGGTGGCGGGATTCCCACGCGGATTCCGTCCCTCAGCCATGTCTTCATCCGATCCAGATGCTGTCGACCGGCCGGAACCGCTCGTCGTCCTCTCACACCTCGTCCATCGTCTACTCAAGCGCGAAGGTGGGAGTGTCCCGCTCGAACGCGTGACCCTCCGGGTCAGCGACTACGTCGATATCGGCGATCAGGAGGCCGCGGACCTCATCGATGCTGGTGCTGCCGAGGGGGTTTTCACTCTCGACCGGGGGACCGGTAGAAGTACGACCATCGTCGGGGTCTCGCCGCAGGGTGAGGAGCCGGCCGTGATCACGGAGGCCTTCGGTGGCCCTGCGGGCGCTGCTGGGACTGCCGATTTTCAAGCCCTCGAGGTCGTCACCGAGAGCATTGCGACCGCACTCCGTGACGCCGGCTACGCGACGTTCACCGATCTCGCGGACGCCGACGTCGGTGATCTCGCCGGGTTAACCGGGACGCTAACCGAGAGTCGCGCCGAGGCGATCATCCAGGCAGCACCCCGACATGTCCCCGTTGGCGTGTGGCTCGCCCGGAGTGCCGACGTCCGATACGGTCGACGCGTGGATGAGACGACCGGTCGAGGGACCGCCCAGGTGGTCGATGTCACCGCTGCCACCGAGCCTGTCGGCGAACCGCGCTATCGATCCGAGGGGCTCGATCCGGACGCTGTCGAGGCCCAGTACGTCTCCGATATCGGCCGGAACGAACAGGACCCGGTGCCGACAGGCCTACACGTCCTCGACGATCCTAACCATCCCGATGTCCCGAAGGCCGCGACGCATCCCGAGGCGGGTGACGATGCCCTGCCGGTCGGTGCGTCGGGGGAAGTGATTCCGCCGGCGATTCCGACGGAGCCGCGTCTCCAGCTTCCACTGGACGAACTGCTCGCGAAGAAACTGGCCCGTGGGCTGGTTCCGATCCGCCTGGTTGGCCCACGCGGCTCCGGGAAGAACTACCTCGTCAAGTACCTGTGTCACCGGACGAACCGTGGCTACGTCTCGGTGGACTGTGACGAGGCGACCCACACGGAAGACCTCTTCGGGCCACTCACGCCCACCGAGGACGGGCTGATCGCACCCAGGAACGGGCCCGCAAAGCAAGCACTACTGAATGGGTCGGTGCTGGTACTCAACGAATTCCCCGTGATGCGGGCCGGCGCCGCGATGTCTCTCCATCGCCTGCTCAACGAGGGCAAACTCCTCGTGAAAGCACACGGAGAGCTGGTCGAACCCCATCCGTCGGCGCGAATCGTGATTACGATGAATCCGCCGACCCGTGAGTACCGGGATTCCGAGCCGATGAATTCGGCCACTCGTGGTCGGTTCCGGGCACTTGAACAGCCCTACATCCAGGACATCGACGAGGAGGTCGCGACGCTGGATGCACAGGTGAACGCCAGTCACGAGGTTGTGGACCGGGGGACGCTCCGGAAGATCGTCCAGTTCGCCCACCAGACCCGGCAGAACGAGAACTGGCCGACGCTCTCGACGCGAAATCTAACGATTCTCTGCGAGCACATCGAGGATGGCGCCTCCCCAAAGGCGGCGGTCAAGAACGAGGTGTGGGCGGTCGCTGAGCCGAATCAGTATCCAGAGGACACCTACGAGACGCTGAATGACTATTTGTAAGGAGTGACTTTCATGTTATTTCTCGATCATTTAAGTACGAGTGACCGGGCGCAAATTCGAGGATGTCGTGCCGGAAGAGTTTAGGATGTACCGCGATGGGAACCTCCGCAGAGTATCTCTCGTCAGCTCCTAGATTGATTGGCCTCGATTCGGAGGCAGTTAGCTAATAGATCTATTATCAATTATGCGCCACCAATACCGTCATCGTCGTCGTCCGTCGAGAAAATCAGTCCGAGGCCTCCACCAATTAGTGCACCTATCGGTCCGCCAGCTGCGAAGCCAGCAATAGCCCCACCACCAGTCCCGAGAGCCTGTCGCTGACCCTGAGTGAGATTTTCGTGCATTCCTCGGGAAACCGTTCCAGTCCCGTCGCATTTCGGACAGTTTCCAAACCCTGTCTGCGGATCAGCCGTAGCACCACTTCCATCGCAGGTAGGGCACTTCTTCGTCTCGGTCATAACTCGCGTTAACTGTCAGGAACGCAAAGATGTTCCGGTCAATCGACCTGCTCGAAGTACATCAGACCGTTGTTATCGCGTCCCGGGCCAGTGTAGTAGAGCCCTTCGAGCGTCTCCCTATCGCCTTCGTCGCGGTACTCCAGAGACGCAGTCCCGAAGTGCATGTCCAACCCCTCAACAAGCGGAGAGCCTGGATTTTCGTATTGGTAACTGAGACTGGGCCACTTCCCTTCCTCGGTCAGCATCGTTGCGCCGTTACTGTCCGACGGCGTCTGGGTCGTCTCGAAGTGGACGTTGATCTTCCGCCACGTCTGGTCGATGTCGAGCCACGCTTTCATTTTCTGGCCGTCCTCACTAGGAGCGTTATCGGGATGGAGCGCCTGGTCGTCTATGTCTCCCTCGTACGAGGTGACGATCCAGCCCTCCCACTTGCCGTTGAGATTCGGGACGCGAGTGAATCCAAGTGCCCGTGCAATACGGGTCTTCCAGAACCACCGGTCGTGAATCTTCCAGACGACAGTGAATGCAAGACCCCACGAGACAACGAATCCCACCGCAAATGGGAGGACGGTCGAAAGCGTCGTGGTCACGAGCTCCACGAGGATCGTAATTCCGTAGGCGAGTAATGCCAGAACGCCGTAGACCTTCGGGCGGAGGTCGTTGTCTGTGGAGTACGTGTGCATGAGTTACCAGTTGTCCCAGAGAGTGACCATCGCGTCGACGTACTGGTCCGCGTACCGTGTGTTCCACTCAGCGGGTCCCGACCCAAACATGTCGGTGATGCCGTTCTGGCAGGTCCAGTTGCTGTAGTCGGTCGTATTGAGATAGCGGAGAATCTTCTCGACGCGATCCTGCTTGTCATATGTGTAGCGCCCGTCTGGGACGTTGTACAGCAAGTTCTCGATGAAGTACGACGGGACGTTCTCTTTGTTTAGCGCGTTGTTGTCGACGAGATAGTTCCGTGCTCGTTTGAAGATGCGGACGGTCTCCTTGAACCGGTCGTTCGTGCTCGACTGCTTGGTGCTCCCCTTACTGATGTGCTGTTTCGGGTAGTTGACGATCTTCGTGTTGGTGAGGTCGAAGAACGCGATACCCGAGTGGTAGCCGTTCGGGTAGTTGTAGTAGTCTCGGTGATCGGCACAGACGAGCACGTCGGCATTGAGCGGCAGTTTGCTCGTGTCAACCTCAATGGCTTTCCCGACCGGGTCGACAGCCGAGGATCCGAATCGAGACTCCAGCACGTCGACGACATCAGTGCGGAACGCTTGCCAGCTGTAATCTGGGTCGCCGGAATTCCGCCGCCATCTGTCCCGCTCATCTGGCGTGAGACCGGAGAGATCGACATAATACACATCTTTGAGCTGGACCACGATGTCGACGTCGCTGCTCGCCCGGACGATGGTGTAGTTCGCGTAGGAGCCCTGCAGATACGTATCGAAATTCGCGTCGGCGAGCGTGTTGCTGGACTGCAGTTCGTTCTGGATTCGGTTGTGGGTTCGCTTCGCGGAATCGATAGGGCCACTATCGTACTGCGCCCACGATTCCAATGTCCCTGAGTCTATCGCCATGGGGAGGGAGTTACAGACTCTTCCTGACCGAACGCCAAAATCTTCCCGGTTCCACTTTCACCTTGCTCTGCGAACCGTTAAGGGGCAGTAGCAGGCATATTAAGTCGTGACCATCGCGCCTATCCTCGAAACGATGTCAGTTTCTTTTGGAGGCTGCTATGGCAATCGATGAGGACACGCTCGAAAGCTGGACCGACCCGAAACGGGCTGCCCTCCAGTCAGCGCAGGACACCCATACGAAGATCCGGAACGCACTCAACGACAGCGACACACTAGATGACGTTGAATTCCACGATTTTCTCCAAGGGTCGTACGCGAACAACACGATCATCCGCGACTCGAGTGACGTTGATATCGTCGTTCGCCTCGACGAGTTCGAGTACTTCAATTTCCACGACCTCGACCCGGAAGACCAGGAAGATATCAACGACGAGGATTTCGACTACGGCTACGACGAGTTTCGCGACGACGTGCTGAGCGTCCTCCAGGACACCTACCCGGAGGGTACGTTCGATCCGTCTGGGAACGCTATCGAGATCTCGGCTCCAGGCCTCCCGCTCGACGCCGACGTTGTGGTGTGCGTCAAGTACAAGCACTACTACAACTTCCCGCAGGGCTACTACGAGGGGATCATCTTCTGGCCGACGGGCTCGAACTCCTCGGTCGTGAACTACCCGACGCGCCATCGAGAGTACGGCGCAGACAAGCAGGACGAGACTGACGACCGGTTCAAGGAGACCGTGCGGATGTTCAAGAACGCTCGCAAGGAGGTCGTCGCGGACGGCTACATCACCGACGACATCGTCGCGTCCTATTTCATCGAGTGTCTCCTCTACAACGTCCCGCCGGGGCGATATACCGATGACCTCCAAGAACGGTACGTCAAGGTCGTTGACTATCTGCAGGAAACCGACTACTCCGATTGGAAGTGCCAGAATGAAGTAACGGACCTTTTCGGCAGTGGGTCTACGAAATGGGACACCTGGCACGCCAAGCTGTTTGTCGATGCCCTGGAAACGTACTGGGAGAACGCCGAGTCCAACCAGATGAATGCACGTGGCTCTGTTGAAATCCTATTCCTCAGACATATTCTCGCCTGAAACAGCCGACCGATGAAAACTGCGAATCTACTACCCAAGAAATCTCCCACGACGGCGTAGTAGAATGGAAGTCACTACCAACGGGATTGCCACGTACACCGCTCCAAGTAGGAGTAGGTCGGAATTCATACCCACTCTCACAGCCTGAACTACCCCGACCATCGCGGCTGTGAGTGTCCCGTACCAGCCGATAGGCCTTCGTTGATACACGAAGACTGCTAAGACACCGAGTACAACTCCCACGGCCCCCCATTGTAAACTGGCGACCGTTTGTGGGTTGATTCCACCTTCAACGACCGGCCCTGATAGCTGAGCCAGAAACGCCATCCAAAACGAACCGACTGCGAATACCACTAACGCAGCTACAAGACCAAGAATATCTACTGGAGGACGCCCCTCGCCTTTCCTCTCAAAAAGACTGGAAACGTTCCAGCTCGCTTGGGTAGACATAGCCTCATAATCTTGGCGAATATACATAATACCTTGTGCTTACCGAAATTGCTCACCACATCGAGGTGGGTTCTCACCGGTTGGGTTGGACAGAAACAGCCGCTCAGTAGGTGTGCGAACCTATCGTGAGTTGCTGAAGCGAGCAATCACGAATCCAATGAGGACACCTAACGAGATAGTAATTAAATCTGAGTCCACAGTCACCACTCCGAATAAACTGAGGTAATTGATGAGTAGAAAGAGGGCAAACCCAAGAATCAATGCACCAAACAGAGAGATAACGTCTTTTTGTTGAATTGCGGGCATTATCCGATATATCCCCTCCTTCGGTAAGTGCTTTGTCTGTACTTACCGAAGACCGAGAGAACAACAACGTAGTCGTCGCCGGCTCAATGAAGTGAATCCTCGGAGTGTTCGTGCGAGAGGTTCAGTTCATTGAGCGGCTTCTCCTATCTGACCTGAGGTGCGAACTGGTGATTCGGGATGTTCCTCTGATTATTGACATAGTCCTTATGATTCTTCGGGCGTGACTATTTCGCATGGATGAGACAGTATCCCGCTTCCCCCGTCCGTCGGCCAAAAGCGTTGAACGCTCACTTGCTGTTCTTCTGGTGGGATTGCTCGGGTTATACGCTCTTGGGACACTCGTGAGAGACAGTATTCCAGTACTCAATATGGTCGGTGTGGTTGCAGTTCACTTCGCGGTTGTGGTCGCAGGCATCTTCCCTATCGCTGTGATTGGACACGCTCTGTATAGCCGAGTCCGTACTGGGGCTGCCAAGCCACGTCGTATCGAAATCTTCAGCTCACTCGTCGCGCTGAGTTGTTTGGGTACTTCACTCTGGCTCACGATTGGTTCGACCTCCAGTCTTACCACGCCGCTGTTAACGGTTTCTTATGGTGCATTACTTGTTCTCGCGGGTTTCGTTGTTGTCCGATAATATTCTGAATTGAGCGGTACGTGTGGAGGCTGTACTTACCGACCATCCCCAAATCTGCCACAGACTGAGGATTTCAACAGAGCCATGCACGTCTATTCCAGCGATAACGAGTTCCGATCGACGTTTCTGGCAATCTTGGGCGTCATCGCGTTCGTCATCGTGTTTGTGCTGAATGTCTACGTCTTCCCCTGGCTCTACCAGCAAATCCCATTCGAGATGCCACCGCTGCTGATTCCTGGTCTGGCGTTCGGGGTCGTGTTCGGCCTGATCCATCGAGTGTTCGATCGTCGACTGTGGAACAAGCCCTGGATGCCCGATTTCATAGTAGCCGTCCCCGACCTAACCGGGCACTGGGAGGGCGAAATCAGATCCAGCTACGAGGGCGAGATTCCAGACGACTACCTCGCCGATGGCGGCCACCAACCGATGCCGGCCACGCTGGATATCAAGCAGACGTGGAGCAAGATTATCGTGCACTTTGAGACTGAGCGGTCGCCCTCAGTCAGCACGGGAGCCAGCTTCCAGACCGAGGGAACGCTGCACACGAAGGTCTCCTATCTGTACGAGAACGAGGGTGCAGACGTGGACGAGCAGGCAGAAGACGAAGGACCATACGACGGGACGGCGCGGCTTACATACCGCGAGTCGATAGACCGGCTGGCGGGCTACTACTACACTGGGCCTGCCCGTGCCTCCGAGCAGGACGGCAGCCAGAAAACGACGTATGGCACGATGGAGTTCACTCGAGATAGCGATGAGCCCCAGAAGTAAACCGATTATCCGACCGATCGGTTACCCCCGCCAGACAAGTGCGCTAACCGGCTAATTATCGGTAAGTACGCAGTTCGGAGCGTTCCAATCAGTCTCCGCCATGGACTGTACAGGAGTCCTTAGATTTGCTCTGTTGAATAGATGCTGAGTCACGGTTACAGCGGCTCACACAGCGATTCTATGTTGATGATGGCGAACATCAGAACAATTTCACGGAACTGTCGATACCAGCCAAGCGCTCGCACGGCATCGCCGAGCGAGCGCTTCGTTGTCGAGTACGAAGTCTCGGCCATCCAGCGCTGCGAGTAGCCTTTTGCCCGGATGAGCGCGTTATGACCGACCGTGAGTGGCTTCGACCCACGCTGTAAGATGAGTGGGTCGACGCCGAGTGCGTAGAACTCGTATTTCGTGATCCAGTTGTGGAAGGCTTTGTCAGCCGCCACGGACAGCAGGTCGTCCGCGTTCCGGCGGACGACCTGCGGCCCTGTCTTCGTATCGTGTTTCCACCGGGCTGAGATATGGACGTCAAGGACAGCAAGAGACTCTACATCGGTTAGCGTCGTCACTTTCAGCGTCTGAACGGTGCTTCCGGATCGCTGGCGGTAATACGATGAGGCGGAGCGTCGGTCGAAGAACGTGCTGTCAAGTGCAGCGTGTCCAGAGTGCGGGTGTTGCTGCGCTGAAACGCGCAGCAACGCCCGCCACACCCACATTTTCAGCCGGTCGAACGATTTGTAGATCGTGGTAAACTCGGGGAGATCGTCCTGATCTAGGCCGAGTACATCGCGAATCTCAGTCATATACTCCAGTCGATTCGGCGTTTCGCGGTAGCTGTGGCCCTCTTCGAGCCGAAAGCAGTGCAGTACGACATGGACCCAGCGGGCGAACCCGCCGCTGGCGGGCTCGCCCGCATACTTCCCCAACGCTTGTTTAGCTAGGTGACGACACTGCTCAACGAAGTCGAGGAGGTCGACTTCCATACCAACTTCGAGTTCCTCGGCTTCATCCTTCTAAACCCGTGATATCGGTTGATTAGGTCGCTATTCAACAGGGCACTTAGATTGGGAACCAGAACGTCCCGGATCCGAAGTCGCGGGACACGACGTTCTCCCGCTGCCGGAGTTCCTCGACTGCTTGGTCTTGGTCCAGCTCAAAGGTCTCCGCCACCTCGGCGGTAGTGACCGGCTCGTACTCGGCGACGAACTGAGGAATCATCCTCCCCGTCGGCTCGGGCTGAACACCCTCGCCAACCATGCGCCCGTAGACCCGACCGAACTCGATGTTCTCGGTCCAGGAGTGCGGGATGTCGGCGATCGTGCCCTCCATCTGTGGCGTCTCCTCAACGGGTTCGGGCTCCTTGACCTCGACATTCGCCATATCCTCTCGGAGTTGGTCGGCGTCGAGTCCGACCTCTGCGGCGAGCTCGACAAGGATGTCCTCGCTCTCGATGTCACGGCCCTCAGATAACGCCGCGATCCGGAGTCGTCGGAGGTACTCGCGGGCGAGACCCTGCTCTTGAGCAGCGGTGAGCGCCCGGTATGAATCCGCTGTGGATTCGGGAAGGCCCGGGTCGTCGACGATGGGCATCTCTGTGTCGCCCTCCCACTCCTCGATCGTACGAGCCGGGAGGACGTCGTACTCGACTGTGAGTTTGTCTCCGAATGTCTCCTGTAAGCGACGGAGGTCCGGCTCGTTGCCCCAGCCCGTAACGTCCCAGGGGTCGGTGTAGACGGTTATCTCTGCCTCGTTTTGCTCTTGCTCCTCGTCCTCGTCTTCGTCCTCAGCATCGTCCGTCTCCTCGGGCTGCTCCGGTTCTTCCGGCTCCGGAGGCTCTTGGGGCTCACCCCCTTCAGGTGGCTCCTCTTCTGGCTCGTCTTCCGGTTCGTCTCCTTCGGGAGCTTCCTCACCGCCAGTAGTAACAGGAGCGGCACCAGACCCTCCTCCACCACCTGCACCACCGCCGCCATCGCCCCCGGCGGGTGGTGCTGGGGTCTCCTCCTCGTCGGAGTCGTCGGTCTCGGGAGTGTCGTGCTCGTCGAAGTCCGTCTGGTCCGGGTGGACCTCGGGCTCTTCCTCTTCCGGTTCGTCGTCGGTGCTTTCGCTCGTTCCAGTAGGACTGTTACCCATTGTTAGTACTCCAGGAGGTCGTCTCGTGCGTTCAGAGAGTTCGCTTTGAGGTCGGCCCGCCACTGCTCGAACTGTTCGTTGTCGTAGTCGCAGTTGTCGATGAATTGCTTGAGCCCACTCGCGCCGTTGACCCGAGACGGGAGCTTCCGCAAGTGGGTTTTGCCGAGGAGAGCAATCATGAAGACGTTCTCGGGGTCGACGATGTCCACGAGATTGTTCGTGTGCACCCTCAGGGTGTTGAACCGATTCCCGTGAGTGTAGTACTGTCGTGCGTAGAAGGCGAAGTTCTGGAATCCGTGCTCCCGATACCATGGGAGCATCTCCTTGAACTGCCACGGCTCCATCGCCTTGGCGAGGGGGAGGACTTCGATCTCCCACCCTCAGTACCTCACGAAACATCCTCAGCTAACCGCCTCTGAAGCTTGAGTTCTGTGTCGAATCGGTTCCGTTCCCGGACTTGATGAGGGAGTCACGGAGAGGATCAAGAGAAAGATGTCGCTGTCGGCG